>JAJTDX010000024.1 GCA_021298235.1 Cryomorphaceae bacterium
GACCAACCGTTGTCGTTCCATAGATCTTCGCGCCCATCTTGACTTGCGCATTATCTCCCAAAGAAAAAGGCCCTCTGATCATTGAACCTTCCATAATTTCAGCATTTCGGCCAATGTAAACCGGTCCTGTTTTGGTATTAATTACGGAAGCCTCAACGAGAGCCCCTTCTTCCAGAAAAAGCTGATCTTTCGGACCTACTATTGTCACAGAATCCGAAACAGCTGCGCTTTTTCGCCCGTAGGTTATTCGCTCAAAGTCCTGTCGCAAAACAAGGTCGTTCTTCATGTACAAATCCCATCGCTGTTCCAGAATTACCAACTCTTTCCCCAGATACTGCACCTTTGATTCAGATTTTGGATCACCTGCGAGGAATACATCTCCCACAACAAGAGCCTGATCATTGTCTAAATGAAATATTGCCACCGCTAGATCCTCATTCGGAATCACCGCAGCATTGACAGTCAATCCATTCTCAAGAGCAGGAAAACATACAGAAAGATAGGCTTCCGTCAAAAAACCAATTTCTGCTTCAGGAATGTATTGTTTCCAACGTTCAGCATTCGTAAAAATTCCCATGCGCAAATCGCCGAGCGGACGGGTAAGGGTCAACGGTGCAAACCGCAGATGCAACCCATTATCAGAGAGATTGATCTTCATAGCGCTTCAGATGTTTTTCGGGTACTGAAAAGATACAAAAGTAAAAAGGTTAGCATACCGTTAATCACCAGCATTTCATTCCCAAATTTATAGGCTCCAAATAAATTGACGGATTGTTTATCCAGAATGTAACAAAAGACTGGTGCTACAATACATACGACAGGTACCGTCCACTCTGAGATCGCTCTTTTCGTCAATATTCCGAAAGAGAACAACCCAAGTAAAGGTCCGTAGGTATAACCGGCAATTACAAATACCAAATCGATGATGCTTTTATCATCCTTCCATTTAAAAAAGAACACGAGTAAGGTGAAAATTAGAGCAAATATCAAGTGTACAGTTTGTCTCAGCTTAACCTGTTGTTTTTCATCTAGATCAGTACGGCGCTGAAATCCGAGAATATCGATACAAAAAGAGGAAGTTAGAGCTGTAATTGCACCATCTACAGACGGAAAGAGTGCTGAAATCAAGCCCACAATAAAGATAAGGAAAATCCCTTTTGGCAAATAATCACGAACGATTGTAGGGAACATATCATCGGGAGGAATTTCCAGTCCGTTCTTTGTACCATAGAGATAAAGCAAACCACCGAGGAAAAGGAATAATCCGTTCACCAAAAGCAATACAAAGCTGAAGGTCACCATATTCTTTTGTGCGTCTTTCAATGTTTTCACAGAGATATTCTTCTGCATCATTTCCTGATCCAATCCTGTCATGGTAATCGTAATGAATGCTCCACCTATAATCGCTTTCAGAAAGAAATCCTTTCTGGTCGGATCCCAGCTCCAGAACTTAGTCATTTCCTGTTTGCCCATCTCGGACCATAAGGATGACCAATCCAGATTCAGCATTTCTTTCAATGAAAAGATACAGACGACCAAGGCCAAAAGCATAAAGACCGTTTGCAACGTATCCGTCCAGACGATGGTTTTTACTCCTCCTTTGAGCGTGTAGAGTACAATCATAGCCATGATGATTAGTGTAGTAACCCAAAATGGAATACCAATTTCATCAAAAACGAATAACTGCAAAACATTAATCACCAGATACAAGCGAACCGTGGCTCCAAGCGTTCTGGAAAGAATAAAGTAGCCTGCACCCCATTTGTAGGCTTTGAAACCGAGACGAAATTCCAGGTAACGATAAATAGAAGTGAGATTGTGTTTGTAGTAAAGTGGCAAAAGCACATAAGCGACCACAAAATAACCAATGAAAAATCCCAGGACCAACTGATAATAGAACCAACCATTTGCTCCGACAGTTCCCGGAACAGAAATGAAAGTCACACCGGAAAGGGAGGTTCCTATCATTCCAAAAGCCACTAGATACCAAGGACTTTGTTTGTTTCCGGCATAGAAAGATTCTGCATCTGCATTTCTAGAAGTCCACCAGGCAATTAGCACCAAAACAATGAAATACAACAACAGGACACCGGGAACGATCAACGGATTCATAAGATCAATTTGAGGATGAAGTTACTATTTTCCAATCGAACTGAACCTTAAGGAAATTGTAGTTGTTACTTTTTTGTCAAAGGGAATTTTATCTTTGTCTAAAATAAACATCAAATGGATATTCTTCTTCAAATTGCACTCATCATAATTCCATCCGGCGCCGTAATGCTCACTGCGATCTATTTTCTGCGCAGAGAATCATCAAAAGAGGTTTTCAATATGAAAGCTGAACTGAAAAAACAACGTCAGGAATACTTTCTACCATCACGTGTGGAGGCCTATCAGCGAGCAATTTTACTTATGGAACGTATTCATCCGAACAGTCTAGTGATGCGTTTACACAATCCTGGATTACCTGCAAAAGCCCTTCAAGCTGATTTTCTTAAAGCGATCCGTGAGGAATATGATCACAATGTGGCGCAACAACTTTTCATTTCTCCGCAAGGCTGGCAAATGGTAAAAAACTCGAAGGAGGAGACTATTAAGATCATCAACATTGCTGGAAATCAAATGCTGGCAACCTCCACAGGTATGGATTTATCTGCCAAAATTTTTGAAATTGTCGCGGAAGTTGGGCAGTTACCGACCGAGATTACAGTAGATTACTTGAAGACTGAGTTACAGGAGTTGTTCTAATTAAACGAGGTTAATTTCCGTTCCTTTTACTTGGATCTTATCTCCAGCAATCAATTTGGCTCGCTTACGTAGCTCAACCTCACCGTTCCGTTTGACCGCGCCATCATCTACCATCAGCTTGGCGTGACCTCCCGTTTGCGCAATTCCTGTTGCCTTGAGTAACTGGATCAGCTCTATGTATTCGCCATCTATTTTGAATCGGATCGTTTTCATGGCTTCTTTTGATTTTCGATGTATAAGGCATACAGTTGTTCTGCTGCCTCAAGCGAACTCAATTCTCCCTTCTGTACCAGTGTTTCACTTTTCTTTAGTGCTTGAAGCACCTCTTCGTGCGAATAAAAGTCGTTCAAAATCAATTCTTTCAGTGTCTCATTGAGCCAAAAAGCATTTTGCTGATTTCTTTGATCAGTAATGGAACCATTGATCGTATTCTGATTCACAAAGCTTTCGATACAAGTCCAAACCTTGTCGATGTGTTTACGTTCGATGGAGCTCACTGTCATAGCCTGAGGAATCCATTTATTCGCTCTGGGAGGAAACAAATGCATGGCGTTCGCATATTCCCTTCGTGCAAGCTCTGCTTTTTGTTCGTTACCACTGTCCGCTTTAGTAATAACAAGCGCATCAGCCATTTCCATGATGCCGCGCTTGATCCCTTGCAACTCATCTCCGGCGCCAGCCAACATAAGTAGTAAAAAGAAATCTACCATTGAGTGAACCAATGTCTCAGATTGACCGACACCTACCGTTTCTACAAGGATCACATCAAAACCTGCTGCTTCACACAGAAAAATACTTTCACGTGTTTTGCGCGCAACACCTCCTAGTGTTGTTCCAGCTGCGGTAGGACGAATAAATACATTCTCCATCACCGAAAGCTCTTGCATCCGAGTTTTGTCGCCAAGTATACTACCTCCGCTACTCGAGCTTGACGGATCGATCGCTAATACAGCGACTCGTTTACCGAGATCTACCAATAGTTTTCCAAAACTTTCAATAAATGTACTCTTTCCAACGCCAGGCACCCCCGTGATTCCAATTCGAACTGATTGACCTGTATGAGGGAGGCATTTACTGACAAGCTCGGCAGCAGGTTTGCGATCTTCAGTGCGTGTACTTTCTATAAGAGTAATTGCCGAACTGAGAGCTTCACGATCACCTTCAAGCAAGCCCTCCAATAACTTGTCGATAGTAAGTCCAGCACGACGTTCACGACGGCGGTTCAACCAATGTTCAAGGTGTTGTTGATCCATGTAAGCAAATGTACATTGTTTTCATCAGAACAAAGAGCAAAGAACAAGGAGCAAGGAGTTTTCTTTAAAAATCGATTTTTTGATTTCAACTTCCTTATTTACTGACAACAAATTATTCATTGGAATCTTTGTTCTTTATTCTTTGCTCTTTGTTCTTACTAGGAATACCCAATAATGAATAAACACTAACTTTATCTCCATGAAGCGTATCGGCTTACTTTCAGACACTCACGGTTACTTGGATCCTAAGATTTATGAGTATTTCAAAGATGTGGATGAGATCTGGCACGCCGGAGATGTTGGTTCACTTGATGTAATCGACGAACTTCGTAAATTCAAATCGTTACGAGGTGTTTTTGGAAATATAGATGATCATAAAATCAGACAAGAATTACCCGAATTCAACCGATTCTTTTGTGAGGATGTGGAAGTTCTGATCACACATATTGCAGGGAAACCCGGAAAATATGCCAAGCCTGCTTTCGATGAGATTGAACGCCGCCCACCAAAGCTCTTTATCTGCGGTCACTCCCACATTTTACTAGTTCAAATGGATAAACGATATAATATGCTTTGGATGAACCCTGGTGCCTGCGGTTTTAAAGGTTTTCATTCCGTTAAAACGATCTTAAGGTTCTCAATCACCGAAGATCAAATTCACGATCTTGAAGCGATTGAGCTAGGCAAACGTGTATGATTAAAATTTTTCGGTTTTCTTTGCGTTAATGAACCCAATGACGTTAGCACGAATTAGCATTGTTTGTTTTTTAAGTTTAAACTTGAATGCACAGTCAGGTGGATCAAAGACTTTCGCATTTCTTGACCTGACTTACAACGCACGGGCAGCAGGACTTGGAAACGATTTCATTTCAGTGAAAGATCAGGACATCAACCTCGGAATTGCTAATCCTGCTCTGTTAAATCCTAAAATGATCGGACAGTTAAGCGTAAATCAGGCATTGATGGCTGGAGGTATCAATTACGGAATGGCTGCTTATGGATTTAAACTGAAAGATGGGTTCTTGGGAACCTCGGTTCGTTATGTGAACTATGGTGAATTTACCCGAAGAGAAATTAATGGAACTGAGGCTGGAAGCTTTACCCCTTTTGAATGCATCATCACTGGATCTTACGGCAAACAACTCAACCCGAGAATTTCAGTTGGAGCCGGCCTGAATCTAATCGCATCTCAACTTGAAAGTTACAATGCTTTCGGAATAACAGCAGACCTCGGTGGTGTCTACACCAATGAGTCGGAAAACTTACTCGTTACAGCATTAGTGAAAAATGCAGGAATACAGTTAAAAAACTACACGACCAAAGAAAAAGATGAGCTTCCGGTAGAATTTCAAATGGCTGTTTCTTACAAATTGAGCCATGCACCGTTTCGGTTTTCTCTCTTAGCACACCATTTAAATAAATGGGATATTACGTACAATGATCCAACACTTCAACCTACTATTGACGCTTTGACGGGTGACACCATACCTGTAAAATATGCTGGATTTGGAGAGAAAATTGCGCGTCACTTTACCTATCAAGCTGAAATTCTGATCTCAAAAAATCTTCATTTAAGAACAGGCTTTGATTACCACCGCAGACAAGAAATGAAACTAACTGACCGCCCGGGTTTATCCGGCTTCACATTTGGAATAGGTATGTATTTCAAAAAATTCAGCTTGGATTATGGATTTGCCATCACTTCGAGGGCAGGATTTAACAACATGCTCACCTTCTCCACTAATCTCGGACTGTGGCGCAAATAACTCAGGTGTAAAATCAAATTCCTCTCTTCGTTCATTTGTGTATTTTTGCCCACAAATAACATAGAGACATGGTTTCTTACACTTTTTCCATTGACAATGCGAACCAGCAATACCTTGCGATCAGCGTTGAATTCAATACAACAGGAGCTCAAACGATCCTTCACCTTCCCGCCTGGAGACCGGGACGTTATGAGCTTGGAAATTTTGCAAAGAATATTAAGAATCTCAGAGTTTTCGACTCCAAAAACAAACGATTAGACGTTCAAAAATCAACCAAAAACTCCTGGATCGTCGACACCTCAGCCACCGAGACCATTCGTGTCGATTACAGTTACTATGCTTCCGAACTAAATGCCGGTTCTACCTTTTTATCACAGGAACTTCTCTACGTCAACCCGGTAAATTGTTGTATATATACAACAGAAAGTACCGAAGAGAATATTGAATTAACTCTTTCAATTCCAAATAATTGGAAGATTGCTTGCGCTCTAAAACAAAGCAAAAACACTCTTTTTGCTTCGAATTTCGATGAGCTGGCCGACTCCCCTTTGATATGTGCGGAAAAGTTGCTACACGAGACCTATGTTTCTGGAGAAACAACTTTTCATATTTGGTTCAACGGAGAAGTGAAGCCCGACTGGGAACGATTGGTCAATGATTTTAAGGCATTTACAGATAAACAGATCGAAAAATTTATAGAATTCCCCGTAACAGAATACCATTTCCTTTTCCACATTCTACCCTACAAGGCCTATCATGGGGTTGAGCATACGCGATCAACCGTCATTACGCTTGGTCCGTCATACGATGTGTTTGGACCATTGTATAAAGAACTGCTGGGTATCTCCTCGCATGAGTTGTACCACACCTGGAATGTAAAAACCATTCGACCGATTGAAATGCTTCCCTATGATTTTTCCAAAGAGAATTATTCTCGACTGGGTTATATCTGCGAGGGAATCACCACGTACATGGGAGATCTTTTTTTATTAAAAAGTGGTGTTTTCAGTTTGCGTCAATACTTAAATGAACTCACTGGACAATTTCAGAAACACTTTGATAATCCCGGACGTTTCAACTATTCCGTAGCAGAGTCATCCTTTGACACGTGGCTTGACGGATACGTTCCAGGCGCACCGGGCCGCAAGGTTTCTATCTACACAGAAGGATGTCTTTTGGCCCTGGTCACCGACGTTATGATCCTTAAGGCAACCTCTAATAAATATGGATTGGACGAAGTCATGAAACGTCTTTATTTCAATTATGCATTGCAAGGCAAAGGAGTTTCAGAATCAGACTATAAAGCTGAACTTGAGGCTATTTGTGGGCATTCGTTTGACACCTTTTTTAAAGAGTATGTGAATGGAACTGCCCCATATGAGGCAATTCTAACCGAGGTATTAGAGCACCTTGGATTTGAATTATCTCATGCCCCATCCCCTTCTTACGCCGCTGCGCGGTTGGGAATGAAGGTATCGCCAAGTGGAAACGGTGTAATTGTATCTGCCATGTACTCAGGAGGACCAGCACAATTAGGAGGCTTGATGCTCAATGATGAGCTGATTGGTGTGAATGGAATCGCTTTCGCAGGAGATATGGAAAAATGGTGCGTTTACTTCGATGAAAACGAAAAGAACTTTACCGTAAAACGTGCCGGAAGACTAATTGAAATCAAATTACCGGAGGTTCAAAGAAACTTTTACATGGAATACACCATTCTACCTATCTCTGAACCTAATGTACATCAAAGAAAAGCGTTTGAAGCATGGGGTTCGTAACATCAATTGACACGTGTCAATTGAGTGCCTTAACTTAAAACTTATAACTCACCCCCATGCTTGGCAAGATCGGAAACTGGTAGATCTGCTCAGCAGTGACTCGGTTCACGTAAAAAATATTGTTACGGTTGTATATGTTGGTAACACTCGCAATGATCTCCAGAACATCCTTATTTTTCAACTCAAATTTTTCAGTCAGGGTAATATCAAGTCTGTGATAGTATGGCAATCGTGAACTGTTAAAATCCCCAAGTATGGTTGTTACAGATTGTGGATTTGTGGTAGTATAGTCGGTATTGACACCCCCACTGAAGGTTTCAGCTTGATAACCTCCCGCAGATGGAGTAAATGGAAGACCTGAACCCAAATTCCAACGCACACTCAATTCAAGGTCTTTAGACTTTCCAAAAAGATAAGAACCAACGAGATTTATATTGTGTCGACGATCGAAAACCGGATAATACTTCTGGAATCCATCCCAGCGAGTTGAATGGCCATAAGAGTAAACTCCCCAAAGGAACAATCTGTTTTTGCTGTATTTTAACAAGAAATCTATTCCGTAAGAAACACCATCTTCGATGATGAAATCCTTTTTGTAGACATCGTCAATATTCGAGAATTGAGCAACATCTTCGTACAATTTATTTTGATTGATATTCGAAAGCTGAGAGAAATACTTGTAATATCCTTCCACATTCAAGGTGAGATTCTTTGTCAGATCCGCCTCTACTCCAAAGATTGCATGCCATGCGTATTGAATCCCGTTTTTAACCTCCTTGCTATTCAGAAATTGATTTACAAAAGTAGTTTGCACATTGGTCGGAGCAGAGAGTAAACCGTTGAACAAATTTACTACGTCTTTGTCTGAGGATGCTGATGTAAAGTTTTGAGAGAATCTTCCACCGCTGATCTTTATACGGATCTTTTCGGTAGCGTTATATTTGGCTCCAAAACGAGGTTCAATAGATAATGTTCCCAAAGATGCGTACACCTGAGCACGAATACTAGGCTGGATAACCCATCTGTTCTTAACCAAACGGTAGTTATAATAAGCTCCCAGCTCTGTATTAAAATTGGTAGCAGAAATTTGTCTTTTCGCTTCGTTGTATGTTACAAATTCTGTGTTAAACCCATTGAAGTTAAATCCATAATTCATCTCCCCTTCATTCCTTAGGAAATATGTAAAATCGAACCCAAGATCAAATCCTCCAATTCTGCTGTAGCGCGGTTGAGTAGCAGTTTCTGTGAAGGTTGTTTCAAATGAGCTCCCGTTCACATGGCCCTTTATCATCATTGAGGAACTGCTTGGGACAAGCAAAACGTTCATACCTCCACCCGCTGCCTTCCAATTGAGGTCAGCAACAGAATAGCTTACAGAATCGAGGTTTCTGAATCCAAACACACTAAATTTCGATCCTCCATTGCTGTTGAAGGTAACTTTTCCATAAAGGTCAGTGAAATTATAGGGCAATCCATTCGGATCGTTTACAAGTCTGTAACGCGATCTTGAAGTATAATCAAGCAAACTGTGTTTAGCAGAAAAAACATATGACCCTGGACTATTTCCGCTTGCATTCTTTTTTCCTATTGGGCCTTCCAGAACGGCTTTTCCAAGGAAAGGAGAAGCTGAAATTTTACCTCCGAATTCTTTTTTATTTCCATCCCTGTAGGAAATATCCATAACTGAAGAAATCCGTCCACCGTAGCGTGCATCAAAACCACCCGTGTAAATGTCGACGTTCTTAACCAGTTCCGTTTCGAAAATAGAGAAAAATCCAATAGAATGGAAAGGATTGTAGATCGTCATTCCATCCAAAAGAATCTTGTTCTGAATCGGGGTTCCTCCTCGGACATACAGCTGGCCTCCCTGGTCACCGGTGGTCACGACCCCCGGAGTAACTGAAAAAGCCATGACGACATCATTCTCAGCACCTATTTTTGGAATTCGCTCCAACGCTTTCTTGTCAAGTTTAATTTGAGAAACAAGTACTTCGTTCTTCTTCCTTTTAGACTCGGCAGTTACGGTAATGTCCCCAATCTCTCTAATATCTATCTTTTCCAATTCAATTTTAACATCCGTAATTCCCTTAGCAATTTTAATTTCGACCGGAACCACTACCTGTTTGTAAGCTTGGTTTTCAACCTTCAGCAAGTATTTTCCAATGTTTAATTTCGGAATAGAGAAAAAACCGTTCACATCCGTCAAAGCTCCAGCAATGAACGAGCTGTCACTGCCAAGCAATCGAACTTTCTCAAAACCAATTGGTTCTCCATTCGATTTCGCGTAAATAAATCCTCGGACAGTGTGTTCCTGAGCGTATGAAACCGATGTAATAAAAAAAGCAATCAGAAATAACGAAAATAATTTCATGTAAGGAGCAGTTTTAAACGTCCCGAAGATAGCACATTCAGTTCACATAATACGCCATTAAGGGGAAAACGGTTTGAACGGTAAGGATGAATGAGTGAATGGTGGATTTGGACAATGATTCAATGGACAATTTTACAATGGACAATGATTCAATGGACAATTTTACAATGGACAATTTTACAATGGACAATTTTACAATGGACAATGTTACAATTGACAATTTTAAAATGGACAATTAGTGGTTAACTAAAGAGGGCTTGGGGAATTGTCCATTGGAAAATTATGACATTGTCAATTCATTAAGAGACTACTTTCCTTTCAATTCCTTTTTAGCAATTTCCCAATAGACATCCATTTCCGGGAGTTTCATCTCTGAAATAACCTTTCCATCAGCTACAATCATAGTTTCCATGAGCTGAAAGCGCTTCATAAACTTGTCGTTTGTTCGGGCAAGGGCATTCTCAGGATTGATATTTTTAAAGCGGGCATAATTAATTAAAGAAAAGAGCACATCACCAAATTCTTCTTCCATTTTGTCACTTTTCTGTTCGACTTCCTCGTGAAATTCATTAAGCTCTTCTTGAACTTTTTTCCAAACATCTTCCGGATCATCCCAGTCAAACCCAATTCCTTTCACCTTTTCTTGTATTCTCGCTGCCTTGACCATCGATGGAAGCGACTTTGGCACACCTTCTAAAACTGATTTTTTCCCTTCCTTTAACTTCAATTTTTCCCAATTCGACTTTACTTCCTCATCCGTATCTGCAGTTACATCACCATAAATATGGGGATGCCGATGGACAAGCTTATCACAAATAGCATTCAGCACGGAAGTTACGTCAAATGCTTCCTTTTCTGCGCCAATTTTACAGTAGAACACCATGTGCAACATCAAATCTCCGATCTCACCTTTCAGTGCATCAAGGTCATTCGTCGTAATGGCATCTGCAAGCTCGTAGGTTTCCTCAATGGTCAAATGCCTGAGTGAATCCAAGGTTTGCTTTTTATCCCACGGACATCTTTCTCGCAAATCATCCATGATATTCAATAAACGCTCAAAAGCCGCAAGTCTGGGATCCATCTTTTTTAGGATAAAAATAGAATTTTTTACAAGGAGCACTGCAATTCTTTAAATTTGTCCTTATGCGTCTGCTGCTGTCATGTATTCTTCTATCTATTGTCGGAAATTTGTTCTCACAAAGTCGACTCGAATGGGGATTTGAATACAGACAAAAAGTAGGTTTTCTGGCAGCCCACCGGGGCGTCATGGCTCATCTTGCGCAAGCACAAGCCTTTGCGGGTGAGCTTTCATGGTACGTGAACCCTAAAGGAAAAAAAGATTGGCACAAGGCAGCAGGTTTTCCCTGTTTTGGTGTTACAGGATTCTTTGGTTCGGTTGGAAATAATGAAATTCTTGGTCGCTATGCCGGCGCATACGCCTTCATGGAGTTTCCATTCTTAAAACTCGGTCCTTATCGTTTTTCAGGAAAAATGGGAAGTGGACTTGGTTATACAAACAAAGTATTTGACCAAGAATCAAATCCGAAAAATGTGGCCATGAGCACACATATCAATGCACTCATATGTCTTGGCGTCAAAAGTGAATTAGCTTTCAAACGAAACAAATTGACTTTGGGACTTGACATGACTCATTTTAGCAATGGAGCCACAAAAGTTCCAAATCTAGGTGTCAATCTTCCCTACGTCTCTTTGGGCTATGCAAGACAAATTACAAGTGCACCAAAAGACACTCTCGTACTTCCGAATACTGTTCCAATGCGACGCTGGTTGTTTGGATTTACAGCCATTGGATCCGTCAAAGAAGTATATCCCACGGACCGTAAAAAATACCCTGTGTATGCTCTGAGTGTATTTGCCAGATGGTTTTCAAAACCTAAATCGGGTTTAGAGGCAGCATTGGATGTCATTTCAAAACAAGCCATAATGGGATACAAAACACAGATTGAAAAAAGTCAGTGGGACATCCTTCAGCTTGGAATGTATATTGGATATCTTATGCCTCTTGATCGTCTGCATTTTGCACTTGGAATGGGCGTATACGTCAAAGACAAATACCAGCCTGAAGATTTTCTGTATCACAGAGTAGGACTGCGGTATTATTTCCCGAACGGCATTCACACGCAAGTTGTCTTAAAGTCGCACTGGGCACGAGCGGACTATGTTGAGTGGGGCTTGGGATACACTTTTAACTTTAATAAACATCAATGAAATACGGGATCATCCTCGTGCTTGCCTTATTGATTTTCGGATGTAAAAAGCCCGAAGAACGAGCGTGCATAAAAACTGTAGGACCTGAGGCAACGTTGGAAATCCCATTAGATTCGTTCAACAGGATTTACCTTCACTCCCATGTGGTTTATTCCTTAATTCAGGATTCATTGAATAAAGTTGTAATTAAAGGGGGAAAAAACCTTGTTAACTATATCAAAGCATCGGTGGTAGATGGGCAACTTGAGATCTCAAATGATAACAAATGTAATTTTCTTCGATCCTACAAAAAGAAAGTAACCGTTGAAATCCACTTTACCAGCTTGATTAATATTCATTTTGAAGGTTCAGAACCGATGACAAACAAGGGGACGCTCAAGTTTGACTGGCTCACATTTCTTATTCGGGATGGCGCAGGTCCAGTCAACCTGAATTTTGATGCGCAACAGGTCTATGCGAACATCAGTCACGGATGGGGTGATTTTACGTTTTCAGGAAATGTACATTATGCCAATCTCAATATTCGCAGCAATGGATATTGCGATCTCCTTGGAATGAACATTCAGGATTCAGTGACCGTTATTTCTAACACACAAGGAGATGTAAAAGTAAAGGCCCAAGGAATCAAACTTAAAGTCCAAACGCTGTCAGACGGAGATGTCTATTACAAAGGCATTCCTTCACTCATAGAATTCGACCAATATTCAAATGGCGAATTAATTGAACTGAATTAATCCGTTTCAGTAGCTCGGATCATAGAGCTGCCTTGAAATCGCGTTTTCAATGTCCTCAGAATCTAAGTCGGAAATCCCAAGCTCTATTGCTTTTCTCATCACATCTGTCGCAATTTGAATGCTGACCTTACGAATGGAAGAAATTGGAGGGTATAAGGCCCCAAGATCTATATCCTCCTCTGTAACCATGGAAGAAAGAGTATCTGCAGCACAAATTAGTAATTCATCAGGAACGAATTTAATTTTGCCTGCCGTTATACCGAGTCCAAGCCCGGGAAAAATATAGGCGTTGTTTCCCTGACCGGGATCGAACGTTTTTCCTTCAAAAATGACATTTGCAAATGGACTTCCGCTCACAAAAATAGCTTTTCCTTTACTCCAGTAATAAGCTTGTTCTGCTGTACATTCTGCTTTGGCGGTAGGATTGGAAAGGGCAAAAATCACAGGTCGCTCATTTAGTTCTGCCATGAGTTCAATTACTTCCTTTGTAAATGTTCCGGCCGCTCCAGTAGCACCTATAATCGCAGTGGGTTTAATTTCCCCCAGAGCTTCCATAAAACTCATTGGAGACAAATGCTTTAAATATGGAAGATTGTGTGGCTGAAGCTGCTCTCTTCCGGCAACCAAAAGCCCGTCCTTGTCGCAAAAACTAATCCGTTCGATAGCCTCGTCTTTACTAAAACCAAGAAGGATCAATTTTTTCACCAGCAGGTCAGCAATTCCTGTAGCAGCTGAACCTGCCCCGAGAAACATAAAGCGATACTCTTCAAGAGGAATGCCGGTTATTTTTTGAGAAGCTAACAAACCAGCTAATGCAACTGAAGCAGTTCCCTGAATATCATCATTGAAACATCTGTATTTGTTTTGATATCTATTTAATAGGCCGAAGGCATTCGGAGTAAGGAAATCCTCAAACTGAACGAGCACATCGGGATAAGCTTGCGTTACAGTCTCCATAAACTCATCTAAAAGTTCTAAATAAGAATCTCCGGTTATTCTTGGTTGAGGAACCCCAATGTAGAGCTGATCGGACCTCAATGCCTCGTTGTTTGTTCCAACATCAATCATGACAGGCAGACACACAGAAGGATCTATTCCACCGCAAGCAGCATAGAGAATCAGTTTTCCAATAGGAATTCCCATACCGTTGGCGCCCAGATCACCTAACCCTAAAATTCGCTCTCCATCGGTTACCACAATTACCCGGATGTTCTTTTCCGGCCAGTTGTTCAGCATTTGAGCTATTTTGCCCTTGTCCTCAGGCGTAATAAAAAATCCTTTCGCTTCTGTGTAGGTGTGAGAAAACAATTTGCAGGCCTCGCCAACTGTTGGAGTGTAAACGATAGGTAAAAGTTTTTCAATATTTTCATTCAAAACCCTGTAGAACAAACGTTCATTCCTTCCTTGCAGGGCTGACAAATACAGATAACGTTCAATATCACTCGTTTGATTTTCAAGATTTTTCATGACACGAGCTACCTGCGTCTCTTGATCTGCCTTTTTATAGGGCAGTAAACCCTCAAGATTTAGCTTTTTCCTCTCTTCACTCGTAAATGCGGTTGACTTGTTTGTTTTATTATTTCTGATCCATTCAATGTTTTCCTGCATGGTGTACATTTTTGATTTTCGTTTATGCCAATCGTTTGATTTGCATGAGTATCTTGAATGCCTTGTCAACATCATCCTGTTTGACAATGACGGTAAATTCATTTGAGGTTGATACGATCTCAACGATATTTATTCCCTCCCAGGCAAGATGTTTCAAGATGTAGTAATAAATGCCGTAAATTTCAGTGTTTATCAGTGGCAACTTAACAGTAACCGAGGCGAGATCCTCTGTGCTAGATTTGATTTTCTCATCTCTAAAAATCCGTTCCACCACCTCTTTTTTACGAGCGTTGAGCACGATTGTAGTTTCAGTAACACCTTTGCAAAGCGCAAAGAAACTGTCGTTGTCCTTGTTGATTTCTTCCAGCAGCTGAGTTTGTTTGACTTTGAGCGAATCCTTATTCTCGAAGGTGTAATCAATTAAATTACTGCGAACATGGAAATCACCCAGCTCCCCCATTACCTTTGTGATCTTTACATTCAATTTGTGATACAATCCCGGCGTCATCCGCTTGATGGCCATGATAATCGCACCTTCTTTGACCTCTTTTCCAATTATTGCCTCGATTTCTGGTCTTAACTTTCTTGCCAATGCCGAAACATTAATTAAATCCTCAGTCATTGCCTCACGCAGAAAAGGACTCCTGTTTATAAGCTCTTCCGTGACTTTTCCAATAGAATTCATGGATTAACAATTTCACACGAAGCTAAAAAATGTGAATTAATTTAACAAGTGATTCAAAAAATTAACTTTTTGAAATGATTTGGACTTTTGCTTTTTCTACCAGCCTGAGAGCCAGTTGTAATTGTTCTTCCCGAGTCAAATTCGTCGTGTCTATAACGATCGCGTCTTCTACTTGAATCAATGGGCTTTCCGTCCTTGTGGAATCAATAAGGTCACGCTCCAAAAGGTTGGCAATCACCTCATCAATTGTCATCTGAACACCTTTTTCTTGCAATTCCTTTTGTCTTCTGAGTGCTCTTACCTCAGCCGTCGCAGTGATGAAAAGCTTGAGCTCTGCATTCGGAAAAACGACCGAAGCAATATCTCTTCCATCCATAACAATACCTCCGTTTGCTCCAATTTTTCTTTGCTCCTCCACAAGTTTGCGACGTACACAGCCGAGTGCAGCAATACGGGATACATTCGAGGCAACATCTGGCATTCGAATCTTTTGTTCAACGTTTTCACCGTTCAGGATTAGATTTGCACTTTTATCTTCCGAATTGAATTCAAAATGTAACTCTACATTAGGAAGAGATTTTTCAACTTCAGGAGCATCGGGAATTCCATTGGAGATCAGACCGTTTCGCATACAGAACAATGTAACACCACGATACATTGCCCCTGAATCGATAAATACATAATCCAGACTTTTGGCCAAGGCCTTTGCGAGGGTACTCTTACCGCAGGACGAATATCCGTCTATTGCAATAGTCAGTCGTTTATCGGACATGTAACGAAGTTACTCAAAAGGATCAAGAATACAACTCAGTTTGAAGTTGAGCGATTTTTGTGTCAGCAAGGTAATCATCGTAAGGCATCATCTTGTCTATCACTCCACTCGGCGTAAGCTCAATGATTCGGTTTGCAACAGTATTCACCAACTCATGATCGTGGGAAGTGAAAAGGATGGTCCCCTGAAATTCTTTCATGCCATTGTTCAACGCAGTGATCGATTCCAAGTCGAGGTGATTGGTTGGCTCATCCATCATCAATAGATTTCCTTTTGCCAGCATCATCTTAGACAACATACACCTTACCTTTTCTCCCCCGGAAAGAACATTTGCAGTTTTCAGAGCCTCTTCACCCGTAAAAAGCATTCTGCCCAAGAATGTTCTGAGGTAAACCTCCTCTCTCTCCTCGTCTGTTTGAGCGTACTGGCGCAACCAATCAATCAATGGCAGCTTATCTTTGAAAAACTCACTGTTATCGTTTGGCAAATAAGCAGTTGTGATCGTTGTTCCGTACGTAAACCCTCCCGAATCAGCCTTTGCACGTCCATTCAAAATCTCGAACAGTGCCGTCAACGCGAGCGAGTTCCTGGAAATAAAAGCGATCTTGTCCCCCTTATTTACCGTGATTGTTAAGTCTTTAATCAACGTTTCACCGTCCATCGTTTTCGAAAGCGCATCGATACCCAGAATCTGATTTCCGGCATCACGTTCTTGATGAAAGGTAATACCAGGATATTTTCGACTAGACGGTTGAATCTCTTCAATATCAAGATTGTCGAGCATTTTACGTCGACTTGTTGCCTGCTTGGATTTGGCAGCATTTGCTGAGAAACGTGAAATAAACTCCATGAGCTCTTTCTTTTTCTCCTCAGCTTTTTTATTCTTATCCGCACGTTGTCTGGCAGCTAGCTGCGAAGACTGGTACCAGAAAGAGTAGTTTCCTGTGAACAAATTGATCTTACCGAAGTCGATATCGCAAATGTGTGTACAGACTGTATCGAGAAAGTGACGGTCGTGAGATACTACGATTACCGTATTTCGAAAATCGAGCAAAAAATCTTCAAGCCAGCCAATTGTCTTTAAATCCAAGTCATTTGTTGGCTCATCCAAAACAAGCACATCAGGATTTCCAAACAGTGCTTGCGCGAGCAATACTCTCACTTTGAGATCACTCGACAAATCCTCCATCAACATGTAGTGCTTGGATTCTTCAATCCCAAGATTGCTAAGTAATGTGGCGGCATCCGTCTCTGCATTCCAACCTTCCAGGTCGGCAAACTCTCCTTCCAACTCTGCAGTACGCATGCCATCTTCATCAGAAAAATCAGGTTTTGCATAGAGTGCGTCCTTTTCTGTCATGATCTCGAATAAACGCTTGTGCCCCATGATCACTGTTTGCAGAACCTGACATGAATCGAATTCGAAATGGTTCTGTTTAAGTACTGCGAGTCTCTTTCCTGGTTCAAGTTCAACTCGACCAGTAGTTGGATCCTGATCTCCGGTAAGGATTTTCAAAAACGTCGATTTTCCAGCTCCATTCGCTCCAATCACACCATAGCAATTGCCATTGACAAACTTCACATTCACTTCATCGAACAAAACACGTTTACCGAATTGAAGGGATAAATTATTTACCGAGATCATAGCGCACTCAAAATTTGGGTGCAAAGATACGGAAAGAAAGGAAAAGTAAACGCTATTCCGAACCTAACGCTTTCGGTTATCCTCCATTTGAGTGATCCAAGGAAGGTTTTTTGAGTACATAAAAATGAATATTGCAGCTAAAATTAGATTCAGAATTACGACTATCGTTGGAATGTCGGAAGGAGAAGCAAAAAAGTACATTTGAATAATTGCCAAAAGGGAATACGCGATATAAAGATGAAAACCCAGCTTTCTGCCTACAAGCATAAATGCTGCTCCAACGACTCCCAAACAAAGAACCATAAAAGAAATTGAAATATTGGCGTAAAAATGCTGGTTTACAGACTCCGACATGCGTTGTAGCTGCTCAGTAATGTAAGCAAAATCATGAAGATTCGCAGAACGCATTTCATCTGCCAATTCTGCAAAAACTGTCCTCTGTTCGTTGAGTTGCTCTTCAGTTAACGGACCATTTAGAAAAGATCCGGCAAGACTCAGCAAGGAGCTACCCGTATTTATAAATGTCAAAATACACAACACCAATAAAAACACAGGGCGCCGCGGATTCGGCAATTCAGGAGCATCAAAGGATTTGAAATCAGAATATTCCATTTAGATATTTTTTGATGTAAACTTAATGCTTTGATCGATCAACGGTCGAAGGTATTGGTCATCCTCGACAAAAGTAACCTGACTTCTGAAAGAACGATACAATTCTTCTATTTGCGCAGAAGTTTCGACAGTACCGCTGAGAGTGTAGGCCTGTGCAGCAGTTAATAATTCTATCCCTTGAATGGCCTGGCAATTTTCTAAAACACGATAGAGCTTGGTACCCGCATTCGCCCCCATGCTCACATGATCTTCCTGACCATTTGAGGAATCAATCGTATCCACCGACGCTGGCGAACATAACTGCTTGTTTTGACTTACAATCGATGCACACGTATATTGAACAATCATAAATCCAGAATTCAACCCCGGATTAGCGACAAGGAACGGTGGCAAACCGCGAGTTCCGGAAATCAATTTGTAGACACGTCGTTCGGAGATACTTCCCAACTCTGCCATGGCAATACACAGGAAATCCATAGAAAGCGCCAACGGTTGGCCATGAAAATTTCCCGCGGATACCACATCATCCTCCTCCGGAAAAATAGTAGGATTATCCGTCACCGCATTGAGCTCTCGTTCAACAATTTGTGCCGCATAATCGATCACATCTTTTGAGGCGCCATGTACCTGAGGAATACAACGAAACGAATAAGGATCCTGAACGTGTTCTTTCTTTCTTGAAATCCGTTTACTACCCTCCAGTAATTCACGAATGATCTTCGCAGTTTGTATCTGTCCTACTTGATTTCTAATCTCGTTCACATTGACCTGGAAAGGATTTATACGTCCATCGTAAGCCTCTAGGGACAGCGCAGCAATCTTATTCCAATTGTTCCATAAACGCAACCCATTTGAGACCGCATATGAAGCGTACGCACTCATGAATTGCGTTCCATTAAGAAGAGCCAATCCCTCCTTGGATTTCAGAACAATCGGTCCTAAATTGAGTTCAGCATAAAGACTAGCCGTAGATATCCGACTGCCATTATAGATAACCTCTCCTTCACCAATTAAAGGAAGAGATAGATGGGCTAAAGGCGCCAAATCTCCTGAAGCACCAAGACTGCCTTGTTGATAAACTACGGGAGTAATACCTTCGTTGAAAAAATAGATCAGCCTCTCTACAGTTTTAAGTTGCACTCCTGAATACCCATGGGAAAGACCGAGTATCTTCAAAAGTAGCATTCGTCGAACCAATTTTTCCGGAACCTCTTCCCCTGTTCCACAAGCATGAGACAGCACGAGATTGCGCTGTAATTTTTCCAATTGATCCGATTCGATGGCAGTATTACAAAGAGAACCAAATCCAGTATTCACACCATAGATTAAGTCATCGGAATGCTCAATTTTTTCATCCAGGTATGCTCGACATTTCTGTATAGAAATTCTAGACTCATCACCTAATTCGAGCTTAAAATTATATTCAAGTATTTCTTCAATTGAATGAAGTGATACCCATTGATTATCAATTTTATAGATCATTTATTTTTTTCTATAATTAATGAGTCCAATCGAATTTCATTAGCGCATCAGCAGCTACTTCAAACTGTTCTCCGGAAGACATGTTTTTGATCTGAATCACATTATTCTTCAATTCATTTTCACCGGCGAGCGCAACAAATTTCACATTGCGGTCATTCGCATATTTCATCTGTTTTTGGAGTTTGGCGGCTGTCGGATACACTTCACATGATATACCTTGAGTTCTCAGCTCTCTAACTTTTTTCAGGCAAAAAGATTGTTCTTTCTCACCAAAATTCACAAACAACAAAGTCAGCCCCTGAGACGTCTCCTCAGGAAACAAATTCAGCTCTGTCAGCACATCATAAATCCGATCTGCCCCAAAAGAAATTCCCACACCTGACATTCCTTTCATTCCAAAAAGCCCTGTCAGATCATCATATCGGCCTCCACCACAAATACTCCCCATCTTGATTCCATTTGCTTTAACTTCGAAGATGGCACCAGTGTAGTAGTTCAAGCCACGCGCAAGTGTTACATCAAATTCAAGCTCTGCACGCTTTAATCCAATTGCCATGGATTCATTCAAGACAAACTCAAGTTCTTCAACACCCTGCATTCCAACATGACTGGATGCCAGGAATTTCCGCATCATCTCAAGCTTGTTCCCATTCTCACCAAAGAAAGAGAAAAGTGGCCGGATACGCTCTATTGCATCAGAACTCAATCCCTTCTCCTCCAGCTCCTTGACCACACCTTCTTCACCAATCTTATCAAGCTTATCAATGGCCACGGTCATATCCACCAATTTATCCGCAGCACCACTGACTTCTGCAATTCCGGAAAGGATTTTTCTGTTGTTTATTTTTATGGTAAATGAGGACAGGTTTAAATTAGTTAAAACTTCATCAAAAAGCTGGATGAAATCAAGCTCATACAACAGAGAATCACTTCCAACAACATCGGCATCGCACTGATAAAACTCCTGATATCTTCCATGTTGCGGACGGTCTGCTCTCCATACAGGCTGAATCTGATAGCGTTTGAATGGAAAGGCAATGTCATTCTGATGCTGTACCACAAAACGAGCAAAAGGCACCGTGAGATCGTATCTTAATGCTTTTTCTGATAAACTATTGGCAAAACGGGGCAAATTCTCCTGTGAAAGCGCATCCATGTCTGCTTTTTTCATTTTCTCTCCTGAATTCAGAATCCTGAAGATCAAACGATCGCCCTCTTCACCATATTTACCCAGCAAGGTACCTGACAATTCAAACGACGGAGTTTCAATAGGTTCGAATCCATAGATTTTAAATGCCTTGCGGATCGTATCGAAAATGTACGTTCTCCGGGCGACTTCAATCGGTAAAAAATCGCGTGTTCCTTTGGGAATGGCTGGTTTCTGAGACATATTTAACGTTTGACAGTCACAAATGTAGCCTTTTCATCGGGGAACATCAAGGCTGAATGGCTTTACCCAACCAACGAATGACATTGTCAGACCAGATCATGTCAGACTCTTGTGAGGTAAGTATACCTGCCTCAACAGCAAAGTCGATTACCCGACCCGGATAAGATCGAGCCACACCTTCCATTTCTCCTAAAGGATATGGATCATCAAGTCCTGCTACGATCTGAGAGGCACCTGCACGAGTCTTGATCAATTGCAACGTGTAAGAATCGTGTACTAGTGAGTCAAAAAATAAATTGGGATGACCTAGTGCCTCTCTCGGATTGGCGGCACCTTCAAAAAGATCAGGTCTCCCATCAAACCCCTGTAATCTTCGACCATAATTGGCCTGCCCAAGCATGCAACCGTGCGCAAAGCAGGTTCGGACCTCAGGGAATTTATTCAGTAGATCTTTCAAAGTGAAGAGATGCAAGGTATCTGCCGTCTGCGCCATCATCCAGACAAGATGAAAACGCCAGTAAACATCCTTGAGTTTCACCATCTTCTCACCATCATACGGATGTATTTCTACAGCAAGCTTGTATTTGTTTGCAAGCTCATAAATTGGAAAAACACTTTCATCCGCCACCGAAAGCCATTCCCCCTCTTTATTCAGATAATGAGTAGGCAAACAAAGTAGAGACATATTCAATTTCTCTACACAGCGTTCAATTTCGGCTAAAGCATCGTCCATGTAAAGCGGCTGAACAACGAATCCACATGTGAATTTATCCGGTCGTCGTTGCTCAATACTTGCATTGAAGTCATTTTGCCAGCGAATAGCATC
>JAJTDX010000025.1 GCA_021298235.1 Cryomorphaceae bacterium
GGATGCCATTGAAATAAATGTAAAAGGCGGTAAGATGACGCCTCAGGACAAGACCGAGCTAAAGTTGAATATTGGCAAGATTCCACAGATTATGCTTGACAATACGGATCGTAACCGAACTTCGCCATTCGCCTTTACAGGCAATAAATTTGAATTCAGGGCGGTTGGCTCTTCAGCCAATTGTGCCTCCGCAATGATTGTTTTAAATACCATAATGGCTAAACAGTTGAAGGAATTCAAAAAGTCTGTGGATGCCCGAATTAAGAAGGGGGAGGGCAAAGATGAAGCTATCTTGAAAGAACTTCAGAAATTAATTAAAGATTCGAAGCGCATTCGATTTGAAGGTAATGGGTACGGCGAAGAATGGGTGAAAGAGGCAGAAAAGAGAGGCTTGAAAAACCTGAAAGATACACCTCGCGCACTGCAAGTTTGGGGAGATAAAAAAGTGATTGCGCTCTTCGAGGAGATGGGTGTGCTCTCTCCACGTGAACTTGAGGCAAGAAAAGAAATAGAGTTTGAGAATTATATTCTAAAGCTTCAAATTGAAGCGCGTATAATGGGGGATGTTGTCAGCTCAATGATCATTCCTGCTGTTGTGGATTATCAAAATAAATTGATCCAAAATGTTCAAGGCTTGATCGATGTGCTTGGGAGTAAAGCAGGTAAAGAAGCGGCAAAAACTCAAATTGAATTGATTCAGAGAATAGCCATACACACGAATAAAATGAAAGCTTCGGCGGATGCGATGCTCATGGAGCGGAAAGCAGCAAATAAACTGACTCATGCAGAAGATAAAGCTTTTGCTTATTGTGATAAAGTAAGAATTTACTTTGAAGAGATTCGATATCACGCGGATAAACTAGAGCTGCTGATCGAAGATGAATTGTGGCCAATGCCAAAGTTTAGAGAGATGTTATTCACAAGATAATTTTAAGAGCCCAAATGTGGGCTCTTTTTTTTACGCATTCTTGTGTTTTAGACTTGGATTATTACCTTTGTTTAAAATTATTCTAAATAAGGTGCACGTTATACTCGCAGATAGTAATGATCTTGTTCGTGTTGGGTTGCGCACCATCCTTAATTCTCATGGGGGAGTCAAAATAGTAGGTGAGGCACGGGATAGCAAAGAACTTCAGGGTTTGATAAAGAATTTTGAGGTCTCTGTGGTGCTCATTGATTATACGTCATCGGGGTTTGATATCGAGATTATACCCAAGTTGACTTCTAAACGAAAGGACATAAGATTTGTCGCAATTACTCCTGAGCAATCTGCTCAGACCTTGGTAAATGCGTTGCGTTCCGGTGTGCAGAGCTACGTTAAAAAAGACTGCGATCTTACAGAAATCATTAATGCAGTTGAGGAGACCTGGCGAGGCAATAAGTTTTTTTGTGGCCAAATTCTCGAAACTATTCAACGGGCATCAATCGATGTCAACGATATTGACTTTGAATCTTTCTCTTGCGAACCGGTTCTTCTTTCTGTAAGGAAATCATTACATTGATTGCCGAAGGGTGCACCAATGCACAAATTGCCGAACAACTGTTCTTGAGCAATCACACGATTAATACGCATCGTAAGAATATCATGGCTAAATTGGGAGTAAAAAATACTGCGGGCATTGTAATGTACGCTGTCAAAACGAACCTGGTTTCTCCCAATAAATTTCTGTTTGCCGCAGAAACAACCTGAATAATTCCTTTTTTTTTATATTTATTTGAACCATACTTGTCTTGAGATGTACTCCTTGACTGATATTGACGTATGAAGTATTCAATTCTGATCTTTAGTTTACTACTCTTCGCGTGTAGCAGAAGTCGCTCAGCTGCTTGTGATGCGTATGGCAATCCAGACTCTGACAAAAGAGAAAACGCTACAAGTCCGACAGTGGTTTCGGATACGATTTCACAGATCTCTGAAGTAAGGATATCCTCAGTTCCACTGCAAAAAAAGAAAATTCAATCTGAAAAAATAGGGGAAGAGGTATTGGTAAATTCTGAAGATAAAGATTACCAAGAGCTACAAATAAAACATTCAGTAGAACATTTGAATGAATTGAATCAAACAGTTTCCTATCAGTCTGCACAAAGAACTCCTTTGGCTCAGTCACAGACACAAATAGAACAAGAGCTAGTTCTTTTGGGACAGCTTTCCCCAAATTCGTTCGAATTTCACCTGAATCAATATGTGGCCGGTAAGCACAATTTAAATTTGATCTCAAGCTTGGAAAAGGCAGCTAAAATGGAACCGCAACATCCAGAGGTTGTTAAGCAATGGGCCGCATATGGAATTATAACGGAAAATGAACGTTTGGCTTCTAAATATTTGGGTGAATGGTTCTCTCAACAAGCGGATTCCCAATTTATTTTGAATTATGCCATGAATATGCTGAATTCAGTGGATGAAAATGGCGCTCTCATCGTTCATGCCATTGAAGACACCTACAGTACATTTTATTTGCAAATCTTGAAAGGAATACGACGGGATGTAAAAATTATTTCTCTGGAATTACTTCAAAGCGAAGCCAGCAGAAATAAGTTGTCGGCAGAGGGATGGAATTTGCCCTCGGACAAAATCATAGGTCCAGATTTTCTTGAGCATTTCTGCGATTTAAATTCCACTCGAAATGTTTCTCTTTCGCTAACAATTCCCAAGGAGTATTTTAATGAGTTGAGTCCGAAGCTTTATCTTGTGGGTTTGACATTTGTTCATTCGAAAGCTTCCTCGTTCGAGAACTTTTACAGAAATGAGCTCATCTGGAATGAAAAATGGGACAAGGATTTCTTGTGGCAGCTCATAAATAATACATCCGTTCAACGTGAAAAACTGTCAAATTACCTTCCTGTCTTGCTTCTGCTTCATTCGGTGTATGTTCAGGAAGGAAATGTTTCCGAAAAAATCGAACTAGATCCTTGGATCAATGGAATTGCCAAAAGCTCGGGAAAATTCGAGGTAATCGAAAAAATTATGTTGGACAAAGAATGAGGTTGTTTAAGGCAACATATCACACGATGTCCGATGAGAATCTAATGATTTCGATGGGGAAAGGCGACAAGTCAGCCTTTGATGAATTGTACAAAAGATATGCTGGGCCATTGCACGGATATTTTAAAAGAATGCTTTGGAAAGATCATGAAAAGGCCGAAGATTTTGTCCATGATCTCTTTGCGAAGCTGATCAGAAATCCGAATTATTTTGATCCTTCACGATCATTTAAAACGTGGGTGTATTCTGTTGCCAATAACATGTGCAAGAACGAATACAAGAAACAGGAGGTCAGAAAGGGGACAGTAAACGGGATTGAAAATCAGTATGGATTGAGCGACAAAAATGTAAATGTCATGACTGAGGTGCAGGAATCACAGTTTAAAGAAGCCTTTGAGCGATCATTGGAAGAGCTGGACCAGAAACACCGTGAAGCTTTTTTGCTTCGGCATGTAGATGGACTTTCAATTAAAGAAATAGCAGAGATTTTGAATGCAAATGAAGGGACAATCAAATCCCGAATCTTCTATGCGATCAAATATTTGGCAGCAAATTTAAAGGAATTTGACCCTGTAGTTAATGTGTAGGATAAGGAACTATCCGGCGAAGAACTGAATCTATTGTCAGAATGGTGCGCAGGAAAAGAAGAGTTTGAAGGGCTGAAGCTTGTGTTCACTGGAGTGGATATTCTTCGGGAGGAAGATCAAAGTCAAGCTATGGAAAAGGTGAAGACTTCACTTGATTCTTTGTTTGAAGAAAAACATCGCAAATCTGGCATAAGAAAATTGTATCCGCTGCTTATGGTTGCCGCTATGACTTTGTTCGTAATTGTAACTTATGTTTTTTGGAACAAAAAGGAAACGACATATGTGACTAGGGAAAAACAAGATGCCTTGAAGAAGGAAATTCCCGTTGAAGAAAAAAATATTAATAATACTGATGCACAAGAGAATAACTTACAGGAAAATGTTCTGTTAGCTGAAAACAATTCTGAAAAAAGTGCTTTTGAACCAAAAGAGGAGGCAGGACCAGTGCGTGTTCAAGAATATACTACCAGTGATGTTGAGGAGATGATTGTAGTCTCAAAAAGTGAGGAAAGTAATTATTTCAGTTCCATTCCGCAATCTCAAACCTCTAATGTCCTCATGCCGGCGACACAAGCAGAAGAACCGGTTTTTAATCACCCTGATGGAATTTATACAGGAAGCAAGAAGGTTAAGAAATCTGTCTCTTTGAATGAACAGAAAAATATATTGGATTTGATTACGCCGTCATTTTAGGAAGGTCGTAAAATAAAATGTTCTTTTTCCTGTATACTTCTTTTCCAAACCAATCCGAGATAAAAGAGGTCTACAGTGACATGATAGGAGGGGAGTTTACTGATTTTGTTCCATGCGTCCAACATATCGCTGCTCCATCGGATATCGTCGATTATGAACAGGGTATCTTCGTGCGTGTAATTTTCAAGGTCAGATAAATACTTCAAAAGTGCTTTTCCGTCATGGTGTCCATCAATATAAACCATGTCAAAGGAAGTATCCGGCAATTGTTTCTTGAGAAAATCTTCAAAAGAACTGTTGATCGCATGAATCTGTTCAGAATGTAATACTGGATTAAGTTTTCTGGCCATTTCAAAAGTCTTTGGACAGCCTTCAACGGTGACAATCCGAGCTTTCGGATGTCCATGATGTAAGAACCAGGTTCCCACTCCGAGAGAGGTTCCCAACTCTAAAATAGTGTTCGGCCCGAAATAGTTAGATAATTTAAAAAGAACTTCTCCTTTTCTGCCTCGGCTGCTACTTGTCTTAAAAATGTCCCGAACTGTACGCGTTTTTTTTAAGCGACGTGAACCTTTTCCGAGATCCGTCACTTCAATAGATTCCTTTGATGAGAGAAATGGTTTGAAGAGCTCTTTACTTTTTGTTTGAATTTCTTTTGTTAGTTTAATATTGAAGCATTTATCCGACAAAGAATACACGAAGGGTGAATGAATCCCATGTCGCCTTTTGGCATTCCACTGATATTTTATAATTTCGACAAGGAAATTCACACAACTAAATTACATTAATTGTACATGCAGTTAGCAGCTCTCGAAGAGGAGATCAACATTCAAAGGTCAAAATTTCTATCTCCGCCTACACATATTCAATTGTATGGTCCGTGCGTCGTTGGAAATGGCATTTACAATGCATCTGAATCAGAATGTGAACATTTCAGATCAACATTTCGTAAAGAGAGCTCTCCGGTATCTTTTTTTATTCCGGCATCAGGCGCCGGTTCACGAATGTTTGATTTTTTACATCAATACATTCAAAATCCTGAGTCCGAAAACCTTCATCTTGTAGAGCGGTTTTTAAGAAACTTAAGAGTGTTTGCCTTTTTCGAAAAAATAGCACCTGAGGTGATTAATTCCTTTGAGGCAGGCGAAACTAAGATCAATGATTTTCTGAAGTACCTATTGAATAAAGAGGGATTAAATTTATCTTCTCTGCCCAAAGGGTTGATTCCTTTTCACAAATTTGATTCCTTACTTTTGAATCCGGTTCAAGAACATTTGCTTCAAGGGGATAAAATGAAAGGCAAACAAAAGCACTTTCACTTTACGATTCAAAATGAGTTTTTGCAACAATTTGAGAAGAGTATTTCGTCGCTTGAAAAGACTGGAAATTCTAATTACTCGTATTCGTTTTCATTTCAAGATCCTGCCACTGACTCCTTTACGTTTGATAGCGACGGAACACTTTTAACTGATGAAAATGGAAAACCATTGATGCGGCCTTCAGGTCATGGTGCGCTGTTGGGAAATCTTGCAAATATTCCACAGGGCATTGTTTTCATAAAGAATATCGACAATGTACAACACTTGAATAAATCTCAAGACTCACTCCATGCAATGGAATTTTTAGGGGGGGTGTTGTTGGAGATTAAAAAAATGGCATTCGAAGTATTTGAAAATCCCACTGAAAGTGCTTTGCAAAACTTGAATCAAAAGTATCAACTTTTCGACCTATCCGAGCTTTCTGACTGTAGATCGAAGGATCAAATTCGAAAGTTGTTGCAAAGACCTTTTAGGGTGTGTGGAATGGTTAAGAACCAGGGACAATCGGGAGGAGGTCCTTTCTGGGTCGTATCAAATGGTCGCATCACAAAACAGATCGTAGAAAAAGCACAAATAGCTTCAAACAACGAACAATTAGAGCTCATGATGCGAAGTACACATTTTAATCCGGTTTTCATGGCTCTCGACCTTAAGGATTATAGTGGGAACAAATATGATCTTCAGCATTTTGTTGATCAGGAAATGTATTTCAAAGTATCTAAAACGAACAATGGTAAAACCCTAGGGTATATAGAAAAGCCCGGACTCTGGAATGGTTCTATGGCACAATGGAATACGCTTTTTGTACAGTTGCCTTCTTCTGTTTTTAGTCCTGTCAAATCAGTTATTGACCTTTTGGAAAAACCACATCTTTCGGATTAGATTTTTGGAATCAGTGAAGTTTTGACCTTTTAATCAGGTATTTCAGCAATACATCATTGTAACCATCTTCAATCGGAGCAGGCATAAAATCGATTCGATTGTTGGCGCAACGAACTTTAATCTCTTCAAAATACTTTTGAATCGATGTTCGGTAGGTATTCTTAATCTCTTCAGGCCGAATTTTCATTCGTTCTCCTGTTTCCATGTCGATCAGCTCGTACGGACGATCTTCCAGCTCAAAATCTAGCTCACTCTTCTTTTGCGTGACATTAAAAAGAATAACCTCATGTTTGTTGTGTTTCATATGCTGTAAAGCTCCGAATAGTTCGTCCATACGCTCAGGATCGTCCAGTAGGTCCGTGAAGATTACGATTAAACTGCGTCGGTGACAGAGCTCTGCAACATCGTTTAAGGATTTTATAGAATTTGTCGTTTTGCGAACATCAGGGTTGTAGGATCCAAGATGTTTTTCCAGTTCAGCATACAGGTGGTGCAGATGAGCATTTGAAGAGCGAGCTTTTGTATGCAGTAAAACCTCCTCCGCAAAAATCGAAATACCGATGGCGTCTCTTTGCCTTCTCAACAATTCGATCAACGAAGCAGCAGCGTACACAGAAAATGTGTATTTATCCAATGAGCTGTCCTTTGGGAAAAACATGGAGCCGGAACAGTCAATTACAATTTGACATCGAAGGTTTGTTTCCTCCTCATACTTTTTGGTGAATAATTTCTCGCTTCGCCCGTAAAGTTTCCAGTCTATATGCCTCGTTGATTCGCCAGTATTGTATAGCCTGTGTTCTGCAAATTCTACAGAAAATCCATGGTAAGGACTTTTATGCATTCCTGTAATGAAACCTTCGACCACTTGTTTGGCCAATAACTCAAGGTTTCCGAATTGTCCAAGTTCCGCACGGTTAATTTTTGACGCCATTAGTCAAATTTACACATAAAAGCGAACTGCATACAAAACATCCTGTGCCATTCTGTCTTCGGATATTCATCAATTTGTATCTTTAGGCATGTTTCTGCAAAAAGCAAAAATTGTTTTATTCTCAATACTGCTGATTTTTCAGTCGCTCTCAACTGTTGCGCAGGACATTGAACCGAAGCATACCTTTACTATCGAGTTGGGCTTGCCAAATGGCTTGACAAATCCAGCGTTTAAAAATATCATGCAAGGCCTCGTTAATGTCTCTGCATATTACCAATTTGACTTTCAAAATCACTTGACGCTTGGAATAGGAGGGAGGTATGGGTATTTTGGGATCAATGAGTTTAAGGTTCCGAGTCCTGTACTAGGTGGTATGCACTCTGCCGGAGCTTTCATAAAGACTGGATATCAAAAGTTTTTAGGGCCACGTTTTGCATTTGATTTTGGTGTAAAGCTTGGATATAGTAAGTTTTTGTTCAATACCAACAGAAATGATACGTTGGGAATCAATCCTGTGAAAACGGATGGGATTCACATTGAACCGACACTTGGGTTGGTTTTGACGGCCGATGAACAGAATTCGTATCGATTTTTCGTTTCTTATGTGGGAAGTGGATTTGCATTCAAACCGGCCATGATTGGATTGGAAACCTTTGGAGGATATGATACGGCCGATTTTCAGAAAGCGACAACTATGCTCGTTGTTGGTTTTGGCTATACCTATTATTTTATGAAAAAAGAATGACTTTGAACATTCGTGAGATTCAACATTCCGATAATGGGATGATCGCTCAGATCATCAGGGATGCTCTTGATGAATATGGTGTTGGTTTGCCTGGAACGGTTTACACGGATCCTACCACGGATAAGTTGTTTGAATTGTTTCAAGTTTCACATGCTGTTTATTGGATTGTTGAGAAAGAGGGACAAATCCTTGGAGGCGCGGGGATCTATCCTACAGAAGGGTTGCCTGTTGGTTATGCAGAACTTGTAAAACTATACTTGAATAAAGATTGGAGAGGTAAAGGGATTGGAAAAATGCTCATTCAAAAATGTATTGATGCTGCGAGTAGTTTAGGGTATCGAAAAATTTATATGGAAACCATGCCTGAATTGTCTGATGCACTTGGACTCTACAAGAAAATGGGATTCATTTCTCTTGATTCCTCGTTGGGAAATTCTGGTCATTATTCGTGTACAATTTGGTTGGAAAGAGAAATTTGAAGCTCTACAGCTGTGCCTAAACAATTAGTAAATTTGTTTTTTATAATTTATTCCTTTATTATTGGGTTGCAATTGGCTTTTGCCTACACATTTAAAACTACTACAATTGATATCTACGGTAAAATATTTGCATAGATTTTTACAGTTAAAAATCAGATGTAAGTATCTGATAAAAAATACCTTAATCATCAATATTCTTTGTCCGGAATATTTTGGAAACCTCTTTTTTTTCATAAACAGTAACTTAAAAAGTATACCGTCGTACAAGATGCGCAGTGACCATGCCATTTCGATGGTTTGATTGATATAAACTAGAACTTATGAGACAAATTCTTACAAAGTTAACTTTAGTCCTCTCAGTAGTATTGCTGACGAAACAAGCGTTAGGCCAATGTTCTCCGGACATTCAGCCCCCAACGATTACTACTTGTCCGCCGAGCACCACTTTTTTTGTGGATGCAGCCCCTGCTGGTAGTTGTGTGCACACGATTACCAATACGGAACAATCGTCAATGTACCCTGTGGCTTCGGACAACTGTACGCCCCCTCCAAGTTTGACGTACCAGCTAACGTACTTTCCAAATGGACAGCCCTCTGTAGGGCCAATTCTGAATCCAACACTGACAGGTATTCAGTTACCATCTGGTCCAAACATTTTTGTTTGGAGGGTGATAGACGCTGCTGGGAATATTTCCACTTCATGTACCTACATAATTACAGTAGTGGACAATACGCCCCCAAGTATTACCTGCGGTGTTACCGGTCCACAAAACGTGACAGCAGATGCCACATGTAAGTACGTGGCTCCATCTGCATGGAATGCAACAGCTACAGATAACTGTCTCGTAAATTCATTAAATTATGCCTTAACTGGTGCAACCACAGGAACTGGAACCAATATTAGTGGCATTCAATTCAACTTGGGAACTACCACAGTTACTTGGACAGCAACGGATAATGCAACACCTGCAAACACTTCAACATGCTCCTTCACCGTTGTTGTTACCGACGTCACTCCACCAGTACTCACTTGTAACAATACAACGAATCAAAACCTTAACACGGATGCAGGAGAATGTAATTACACTCAAACTACATCAGGGTGGAACGCATCTGCCACAGATAATTGTACGGTCGCTTCGGTATTAGCAAATCTAACAGGCGCTACTAATGCCTCTAACCTGACTACATTGACTGGTCAGGATTTTGCTTTAGGAACTACTACGGTTACATGGACAGCTACAGATGGTTCTGGCAACACAACTACGTGTTCTTTCACGGTGACTGTTTCTGATATCGTCCCTCCGGTTGTGACGACATGTCCTGCAAACCAGACGGTAAGTATGAATCCCAATGCATGTACCTACACGCACACAGGCACATCATGGAATCCGGTTGCTACAGACAATTGCACCTTCACAATGGCGTATGCATTAACAGGTGCAACTATTTTTCCATCAGGAGGTTCCACTTTGAATGGTCAAGTATTCAATCCGGGAGTTACCACCGTTACTTGGACAATTACGGACAATTCTGGCAATACTGCATCATGTGTTTACACAGTAACTGTGAATGACACACAAAATCCTACAATTACTTGTGGAGTAACTACTACTCAAAATATTACTCTAGGAGCAGGACTTTGTGCGTACACTCATGTGGGTACCACTTGGGATGCAACTGCTTCTGATAATTGTACGCTTACATCTTTGCAGTATGCTCTTACCGGTGTGAGTACAGGATCAGGTACTTCTTTGGCAGGTCAAGTGTTTAACCTTGGTACAACCACTGTCACCTGGACAGCTACTGATAACACCGGTAACACAACAACTTGTTCATTCGATGTTATTGTAACAGATGATGAACTACCTGTGATTACGTGTACGTCAAATCAATCTGTTAACATGGATCTAGGTCAATGTACCTTTACTCAGCCTGACAACGCTTGGAACGCTTCGGCTACAGATAACTGTACTGTTAGTTCAATTACCTATGCTCTAACTGGTGCCACAACCGGAACTGGAACAACATTGAATGGGGTGGGATTTAATTTTGGTGTGACAACAGTTACATGGACAGCGACAGATAATTCGTCCAATACAGCAACATGTTCATACACAGTGACAGTAGCTGACAACCAGGTCCCAACGATTACTTGTGATTCTGATCAACCTTTCAATACAGATGCAGGTGTGTGTACCTATACTCAGCCTGATGCGTCCTTGGATCCCATAACTGCGGATAACTGTCCAACAATTCTCACCTATGTTCTCACTGGTGTGACCACGGGTTCAGGTTCGAATACCTTGGCTGGTGTTGAGTTTAACACGGGTATTACAACGATAACATGGACACTTGACGATAGCCATGGCAATACGGTTACTTGTTCACATCAAATCACAGTTTCAGATGTGGAATTACCTTTAATTACGCAATGTGGTCCTGGTTTAAATACAACGGTTTCTGCAGATCCGGGTGTTTGTAATTATACGAATTCAGGAACTACTTGGGATGCTACAGCGACTGACAATTGCGGTATAGCTACAATTGAATATGATCTTTCTGGAGCTACAACTTTATCCGGAAGTACTACCTTAGATGGTGTAGTGTTCAACCTAGGCACAACAACTGTGCTATGGACTGTAACAGATGTTAATGGGAATATTACAACATGTACTTATGATATCATTGTCAATGATACAGAGCTACCTATAATAACGTGTAATCAAACTACCAATTTAACCTTGCCAGCTGATGCAGGAGGATGTACCTATCTTAACAGTGGAACGGGTTGGGATGCATCTGCAACTGATAACTGCGGGGTGGCATCGGTTATTTACACGCTTACAGGGGCTACAACTGGGTCAGGAACAACACTAAATGGAGTTGTTTTCACCGGATTAACAACAGTGACCTGGACAGCTACTGATGTTAATGGAAATACATCGACGTGTTCGTTTGACGTACTTATTGAAGATACTCAGGTACCAACAATTTCATGTGCTACAAACCAAACGGTTGTTGCGGATGCAGGAGTTTGTACGTATACGAATAGTGGAACAACTTGGGATGCAACTGGAACAGACAACTGTACGATTTCTTTTGCTTATACTCTTTCTGGGGTTACCACTGGCACAGGTGCATCTTTGGATGGTGTTTCGTTCAATTTAGGATTGACAACTGTTTTGTGGACAGTTACGGACGGAGCTGGTAACTCGGCAACATGTTCATTTACTGTGACTGTGAATGACACAGAAAACCCTATCATTACTTGTGCTGCTGATCAAGCGGTAAATGCAGATGCAGGAGTTTGTACGTATGCTCATTCAGGAACTTCATGGGACCCTATTGCATCTGATAATTGTTCTCAAACTGTTACTTACGTGATGTCAGGTGCTACCGCGGGAAATGGTGGTGCTTCAATCGATGGGGTAGTATTTAACGGAGGTATTACAACAATTTCTTGGACAACCACAGATGGAGCAGGTAATACTGCGACTTGCACGCAGATTGTCGAAGTTGATGACACGGAAAATCCTGTTATTACGAATTGCGGTTTAGATGCAAATCAGACCGTTATTGCAGACGCTGGTGTATGTACCTACACGCATGCCGGAAACACATGGGATGCACAAGCTACTGACAATTGTAATGTTTCTTCGATTACATATTCTCTCACAGGAGCTACCTCTGGTTCAGGTGCAACTTTGGATGGTCAAGTGTTCAATTTAGGTATCACCACGGTTACTTGGACTGTTATGGATGATTCGCTAAATTCAGTTACATGTACTTATGACGTTACAGTGAATGATACCGAACTGCCTGTTATTACAACATGTGGCCCTGGTTCAAATCAAACAGTATCTGCTGACAATGGAGTTTGTTCGTATACTCATTCAGGATCAGCATGGGATGCTCTTGCTACTGACAATTGTTCAGTTGCATCCATTGTATATACGATAACAGGTGCAACCAATGACTCCGGAACAACCTTAGATGGAGTAACATTCAACTCTGGTTTGAGCACGGTTGTTTGGACTGTCACTGATGGATCAGGAAATATTTCAACGTGTACATTTGATGTAACAGTTGAGGATAATGAAAATCCTGTTGTTACATCTTGTGGAGGTAACACAATTGAAAATGTAATTTCGGATGCTGGTGTTTGTACGTACACTCATTCAGGAATAACTTGGGATGCAACCGGAACTGATAATTGTGCAGTTGCTACAATTCTTGCAGATCTTTCTGGGGCCAGCACGGGCATAGCTTTAACAACACTCGATGCTGTCGTATTTAATTTAGGAAATACAATCGTAACATGGAGCATAACGGATCTTGCCGGAAATTCATCTACATGTTCTTTTACGGTTGTAGTTCAGGATACCGAAAATCCAGTTATTACGTGTGTGCCTGATCCATCCGTAAATACAGACGCAGGCGTGTGTACATATACAGTAGTAGGAACAACATTGGATGCAACTTCTACAGATAATTGTTCTTCAACTGTTTCTTACAGTATTTCGGGTGTAACCTCTGGCAACGGAACATCTTTAGATGGGGTTGTATTCAATCTTGGTGTTAGTACGGTAACTTGGACTGCTACCGATGGTGCTGGAAATACAGATGTTTGCACACAAACAATTACGGTTACGGATGCTGAATTGCCTGTTGTGAATTGTCAAACAGCTCAAACGGTTTCTACTGATCCAAACGTTTGTACTTACACTCACACTGGTACTGCATGGGATGCAACAGGATCAGATAATTGTTCTGTATCCTATGCGTATGATTTAACAGGTGTTACAACAGGTACTGGTACGAGTTTAGGTGGTGTTACATTTAATCTAGGTACAACAACTGTTACTTGGACAGCTACGGATGGTTCAGGAAATACTACAACTTGCTCATTTGATGTGACGGTTAATGATACTCAGGCCCCGGCATTTACCAATTGTGGTAATGGCACCAATCCTACGGTATTGGCCAATGCAGGAGTGTGTACGTTTACCTATACAGCTACAGGATGGAACTCTGCTGCAACAGACAACTGTACGTTAGCTTCGGTCGTCTATGATCTTTCTGGAGTTACAACAGGCACGGGTACCTCATTGACTGGTGTTGTATTTAACTTAGGAGAAACTACTGTAACCTGGACGGCTACAGACGCGGCTGGAAACTCAAGCACGTGTTCTTACACTGTTACTGTGAATGAATTGGAAGCTCCGGTAATTACAACTTGTGGTGTAACAACTTCTGTAGATGTTGTTGCAGATCCTGGTGTATGTACTTACACGAATGTAGGTAGCACTTGGGATGCTCTTGCAACCGATAACTGTATCATAAGTTCTATTGCTTACACGTTAACAGGTTCAACAACTGGAACTGGATTGACAACGTTGGATGGTGTAGCTTTCAGCACTGGTACAACAAATGTACTTTGGACCGTAACAGATGGTTCAGGAAACACAGCGACATGTCAATATACAGTTAACGTAACTGATGACCAGGCACCTGTAATTGCTGCGGTCTTGCCTGATCTTACTGTCGAGTGTTCACCAACTGCTCCGGAAGCTGTAGATAATTGTGGACCTGTAACAGGAGTATCTGATTTCACAACATATTCTGGTGATACTGTTGTAGTGGTAACGTGGACCTTTACGGATGCATCTGGAAATACAGCAACAGCGGTTCAGACAATTACGTATGATGATGTGACAGCTCCTGTAATTCCTTCGATTCCTGATGCGATTGCTCAATGTGATACAACTATCTCTGCAATCACCACTACAGATGTATGTATGGGAACAATTGTTGGAACAACGACAGATCCGTTAACATATACTTCTCAAGGGAACTACACTGTTACATGGACATTTAATGATGGAAATGGAAATACATCTACGGCGACCCAAAACGTGATCATCTTGGATGTTACTGATCCTACCATCAGCGCTCCACCGACTGTGAACGTGTATCCAAACAATGCCGGTTGTACCGCGATTATTCCTGATCTGGGAACTCCAGTGACGACGGATAACTGTCAGGTGGTATCTGTAACGAACGATGGTCCTGCGACGTATCCTCTTGGTGCGACTACTGTAACATGGACGGTTACCGATATTGGTGGAAATACCACAACTGCAACACAAACGGTGAATGTTTTACCACTCACATCAACATTGGATACTGTTGCTTGCGACGTGTACATTTCTCCTGATGGCATAGACCTCACTCCATTTGGTTCAGGTACCTATACAGCGGTGATACCAGGTTCCTTTGGTTGCGACAGTACGATTACGATCAATTTGACTTTGAATCAGAGCTCAAGTTCAACAATTACATTGGCAGCCTGTGATCTTTATACAGCACCAGATGGAGCAATATATAATAACTCAGGTGTTTACACAGCAATCATACCGAATGCAGCAGGTTGTGACAGTACAATTACCATCAATTTAACGATTGATTCTATCGAAACAGCAGATGTCGTAATGAATGACATGGTACTTACCGCGCTTCAAGCAACAGATGTGACCTATCAGTGGGTGAGTTGTGACAATGGCTATTCACCGATATCCGGAGCTACTCAACAGTCATTTGATGTGTTACAATATCCACTTCCAAGTGGTGACTACGCAGTAATCTTGACAAATAATACATGTGTGGATACGTCGGAGTGCGTGAATATTTCAATTGAAACAATTATTCCTCAATTGGTCACGCCGAATGGTGATGGAAGCAATGATGTGTTTGAGATTCAAGGTGTATATGACTATCCGAACAACATACTTGAAATCTACAACCGATGGGGTAACTTGGTTTATCGTCAGGAAAGTTATCAAAACAATTGGGGCGGAGAGTGCACAGAAGGATTGACACTTGGTGGTGATATTTTACCTACAGGTACGTACTTCTTCATCTTCGACAAAGGATTAAATGACGGGAATAAACCAGTTAAGGGATATATTTTCCTAACGAAATAATTAAAAGGAAAGAACTTAAAATCGAACTGTTATGAAACATATATTTTCAACATTCGCACTTGTATTGACAGCTTTTGGAGCAATGGCTCAGCAGGAAGCTATGTATACGCACTATGCGTTCAATACACTGTCAATCAATCCTGCTTATGCGGGAAGTCGGGAGGCCTTGACAATTACCGCTCTGCATCGTTCACAATGGGTTGGGTTCAAAGGAGCACCTACCTCTCAAACGATCAATCTTCATGCGCCAATCGGTGAGGATATGGGAGTAGGTTTGTCTATTCTTCATGATAAAACAGGTCCTGTGAACGCTACGTCTATTTTTGCAGATTATGCCTACAAGCTTCCTGTACTTACGGGTACACTTTCAATGGGTATAAAGGCAGGAGTTGACATGTTTAATATTGGTTTGACAGAACTTACGGCGATTGATCAGGGGGATGTTGCAGCTCAGAATTATTCTAAGGTGAATCCAAATGTTGGTTTGGGCGTTCATTATTCAGAGGATAAATACTTCGTGGGCTTATCCAGTCCAAGATTGTTACCAATGCGCTATTATGAAGACAATGTTCAAGGAAACAAGGCAAATCAAAAGATCCATGCATATGTAATGGGAGGTTATGTTTTTGATATAAATTCTAAATTACAGATTAAGCCTATTGCTTTAATCAAAACTACAGGTGCCGCTCCAACACAGGCTGAAATTACAGGAATTGCAACCTTGGACAAGCGTCTCGAGCTAGGTGCGATGTTTAGAACGGGAGACGCCTTCGGAGTGTTGGCAGGATTTAATTTCGACAATAACTTGCGAATTGGTTATTCCTTCGATTGGTCTTACGGTTTAAATACCGGAAGATACAATGCCGGAAGTCATGAAATTGTGCTTAGGTATGATTTCATTCAAGGAGTGAATAAAAAGATCGTTTCACCAAGAAACTTTTAATTGAGATCCAACGTATTTGGATAAGTAACACTGCGTATTATGAAGAAAAAACTATTCATATGTTTTCTGATCATTTCCTTGCCGCTTGCTGCTCAGGATACTATTCAGGAAAAGAGTGCACAAGAAGGCAAAATAGGGTTAGTTGCCAAGATTAAAGCAATTTTCGTTAAGAAAAGCCCCGAACAGAAAGGGGATGCAATGTATGAGCTGTACAACTACTCCAAGGCGATTTACTATTATGGTCAGTCAGATACACTTCATGTGGATGGACTACGGAGGTTTGCTGATTCATACGCAAAGATGGCGTATTATGACCAGTCGTTAAATACCTACAAATTGCTTGTGGAACGTGCTGATTGTACCCCAACAGACCTCTATCACTATGCGAACATGCTTAAAATGAATGGTTCCTACGATGAGGCGGATAGTTGGATGAAGAAGTATGCGGAGAAAGCCCCAAATGAAAAAAGAGCAATTGTGAATACTCGTTCTTTTGAAAAGTCAGCGTCACTTATGAAAGATCAAAAGATCTTTGAATTAACGAATTGTTTGATGAATTCACCGATGCAGGAATTCGCAAGTGGGATGTATTTTGATCAACTTGTGTATTCAGCAAGTTCGCCGAGAAAAGGACCCGTGATCAAGGAGTATTTGTGGACCAGTGAAACTTTCCTTGATCTTTATCTTGCGGATATTGATGGTGATACGGTTCAGTCATTTAATGCGTTGGTTCCTTCGTTCAACAAGAAATATCATGAGGGACCGGTAGCATTTTCCGGTGACTACAGTAAAATGTTTTTCACAGCAAATAATTACTCAGGAAAAAAAGCAAGCGACGGTCGCATTCATCTGCAGTTGTACTATGCAGAAAAAGACATTGATGGGAATTGGAGTGATGCTGTACCATTCAAATACAATAGTCCTGATTACTCAGTTGGTCACCCAACAATGTCAGTGGATGGAAAAACACTCTTTTTCTCAAGCAACATGCCAGGAGGATACGGAGGTTCTGATATCTACAAATGTACTTTGGTGGGTGATACTGCCTGGTCGACGCCAGTAAACCTTGGACCTGAGATCAATACGGAGGGTAACGAGATGTTTCCGAATTACATTGAAAAATCTGATTTGCTTTTGTTCACATCAGATGGACATTACGGTTTGGGTGGTTTGGACATTTTTGTCGCATCTTTGAAAGTTCCTGACTATATTGTTCCGATGCATCTCGGAGCGCCATTGAATTCTTCAGCTGACGATTTCGGATTGTTCTTGAATAGTAAGCAAAATTCAGGGTATGTTTCCTCAAACAGAAAGTCTGATGGGAAAGGAAGCGATGATATCTATTATGTGAAAATGCTGAAAGAACTTCCTAATCCTTGGAAGGAGATCAAAGGTGTGGCTAAGAACAATTTTGGACGAACACTTGCCAATACGAAGATTAATTTCAGGAATGAAACCGGAGACTACGTTGACTCCACAGTTACCGATGCTAACGGGAAATATTCTATTAACCTTCCTGTAGGCATGAAATTTACAATGGACGTTTCAAAACCGAGTTATCGTTCTGTTACAAATGTTCTATCTACGAATACTACAGACAATATTCTGACTCTTGACCCTACTCTTGATCACCGAGTAATCATCAAAGGAAACGTGTCAAATGCGACCAAAAAAGAGTCTCTTTCTAGTGCAACGGTTGCACTTTACACCAAAGACATGAAATTCATTGACTCTGTGCGTACCAAAGAAGATGGAACATATTTCTTCGATGTGTATGATAAAAAGGATTTTGTGGTGATAACATCGAAGAACAATTTCTTTGCAGATACCAATCAAGTGTCTTCTGAGGAAATTAACGACGTGATTGAAAACGATATGGCGATGGCTCAAATTCTTCCTGATGGCGTGTATTCAGTTGAAGATGAAATGTTCCTGCGTGTCAGAACCATCTATTATGACTGGAACAGCTCGAATCTTAGGGCGGACAAATCGGTTCTTGATGAAGTGATAAAAATCCTGAATGATTTCCCTAACTTGAAGATCGAGTTAGGGTCCCATACAGACTGTAGGGGATCGAAGGCATACAATCAACGATTGTCTGATGCCCGTGCACGTGCCTCTGCCGGCTACATTAAAGCACGTATTTCTGATGCTCAAAGGATAAAATCTAAGGGCTATGGAGAAACGAAACTTGTGAATGATTGTGAGTGTGAGGGAACCCGAATCGTGCCTTGCTCAGAGGAAGATCACCAAATGAACAGACGAACTGAGTTCAAGATCATTGCACAATAATGTTTGTTCAGCGGAACACTGTTAAGGCCATCAAAGCCTATTTTAACGACCGCTTAAAAGAGAAATTTTCGAAAAATGAATTAAAATTAATAGTCCGAGACTGTGTTTGTAGCAGGCTCGGACTTTCTTTTTCTGACTACCTTCTCGGGGATGATTTACGTTTGTCAGAGTCAGACCTATTGTATTTCCGAGATGTAGTTCAAAGAATTCAACGTGGTGAACCTTTTCAATATATACTGGGAACGGTACATTTTGCAGGGCATGATCTCAAGATTGATCGCCGGGCACTCATACCGAGACCGGAAACAGAAGAGCTAGTGGATTGGATTGGAACTACTGCTGAATCTGGCAGCGATGAATTAGTGTTGGATTTATGTTCTGGATCAGGTTGCATTGCGTTTGGAGTCGAACCATTCTTTCCTAAAGCACAGGTTATTGGTGTAGAATTATCTGATGATGCACAGAGTCTGTTTTTAGAGAATAAAACACTTTTGAATTCAAAAGTAAGCTTAATGAAAGGGGATGTTTTGTCGGAAAATTTCTGGAATAATATATTGCCTGAGTCAGTGCAGCTGATTGTTTCCAATCCACCTTATGTGAAGTATTCTGAAGCAAATGAAATGAAAAAGCACGTACTTGATTACGAGCCACATATAGCATTGTTTGTTGAGGACGACGATCCGTTGATTTTTTATAGAAGAATTTTAAAAAATGGAATTGAAAAGTTGATTTCAGGTGGAAGGATCTTCTTTGAAATCAACCCATTGTTTTCTGATGTTCTTGTTGAACAAATGAAGTTGGCGAACCTTGTTAACATTACATTGAGGAAAGATTTACAAGGTGTAGACCGAATGTTGATGGGACAAAAGCCGTAAATTCACGGCATGAAAGCCAATGAGGCAAAGGAAGAGATTTTAAGGTTGTCTAAACTCATAGACCACCATAATTACCTCTATTATGTCAAAAGTGAACCGGAGTTGTCTGACTATGATTTTGACATGCTTCTTGAAAAGTTAATTGACCTGGAGTCTGAATTTCCAGAATTTGCTTTCGAAAATAGTCCTTCAAAAAGAATTGGTGGTGATGTCACTAAAAAGTTTGAGTCGGTAGAGCATACCTTCCCGATGCTCTCTTTGTCCAATACGTATTCTGAAGAAGAGGTTAGAGAGTGGCAGCAACGCATTCATAAATTGGTGAAAGAACAAATTCATTTTGTATGTGAGCTGAAGTATGATGGCGTGGCGATCGGCATACGTTATGAACATGGGAAGATGATACGTGCGGTCACTCGAGGAGATGGTGTCAGGGGTGAAGATATTACTGCTAATGTTCGAACTATCAGGTCTGTGCCATTGAATTTGAGAGGATCTTTTCCGGTTTCTTTCGAAATCCGGGGGGAAATATTTATGCCACATGCTGTATTTTCTAAATTAAATAAAGAGCGTGAGGATATTGGCGAGGTACCTTTTGCAAATCCCAGGAATACAGCGTCGGGAACTTTAAAACTGCAAGATTCCAAAATCGTTGCAGAGAGAGGTTTGGATTCTTATCTCTATGGAGTCTACGGAGATCAATTGCCTTTTTCCTCTCACATGGAATCAGTTCTAAACGCAGGTTCTTGGGGTTTTAAAATTCCTAGAAATGATCAACGGATGATTGAACGTGTTTCTTCCATTGAAGAGATTATGAATTTTATTCATTATTGGGATCAAAAAAGAGCTGAATTGCCATTTGATATCGATGGGGTGGTAATTAAGGTGGATGATTATGAGCAACAGCGTCAGCTTGGATTTACCGCAAAGTCTCCACGATGGGCTATTGCTTACAAATTCAAAACCGAACGCGTAGAGACTCTCTTGGAGAGCGTTTCCTATCAGGTTGGTCGAACGGGAGCAATTACCCCCGTAGCTAATCTTAAACCGGTTCAGTTAGGCGGAACAACCGTTAAGCGAGCTTCATTGCACAATTCAGATCAGATAGAAAAACTGGATTTGCATTTATTGGATACAGTATACGTAGAGAAGGGTGGGGAGATTATTCCCAAAATAGTTGGTGTAAAAATAGCCGATCGTCGCACGGACTCCGAACGAATTCATTTCATTGAGAAATGTCCTGAGTGCAATACGTTACTTGTAAGAAGTGAAGGAGAAGCACAGCACTACTGTCCGAACGAACTTGCCTGTCCTCCACAAATGAAAGGCAAGATGGAACATTTTATCGGACGAAAAGCAATGAATATTGACGGTTTAGGCTCCGAAACCGTAGAACAATTGTATGAATCAGGTCTTTTAAATAATGTAGCTGATCTTTATGAATTGCACTTTGATCAATTGCTGAAGCTGGAACGAATGGCGGAAAAATCTGCAAATAACCTTCTTAAGGGGATTGCTGATTCCAAACAAGTTCCATTTCACCGCGTATTGTTCGCTTTGGGAATTCGATTCGTTGGTGAGACAGTAGCAAAAAAACTTGCAGCCTACTTTAAAGATATTACAACATTGGCATCTGCTTCGATTGAGGATTTGATGGAGGCAGAGGAAGTTGGGGACAAAATAGCTCATTCAGTCTGGAGTTTTTTCCGGGATGCACGTACTCTGGAAATGATTGAGCGATTGAAATATCATGGCATACAGTTAAAAAACGAGGAAAAAGAATTGGAATCTAATGTGCTAGAGGGAAAATCTTTTGTGGTGTCAGGAGTATTCAGTTCATTTAGTCGAGATGAAATAAAGGAGGTGATCGAAATGAATGGAGGGAAAAATGTATCGTCCATTTCTTCAAAAACTGATTTTGTGGTGGCTGGAGAGAATATGGGGCCCGCCAAATTGAAAAAAGCTTCAGATTTAGGAATTGAGATTCTTTCTGAAAATGATTTTATTAAATTGCTGAAAAAATAAAAGTGACAGAACAAACATCCATATGGAGCCGAATCAATAGACTGTTGATCGTGCTGCCCTACAACGAGGAGCTACAGTATTTTGAATACCTGAAGGCTCTCGATGAAATCCTCAATGAAAGTAGTGTGAGAGATCTGAAAATTATCGTTCCCCTTCCAAAAGAGGTTAAAAAGGAAATTCTGCCAACACATCGTTTGATCCATTATTTTTCTCCAAAGGACATTTCTTTTTTCGGGAAACTCAGAGACGAAGAAATGGAGCGAATAATTGTTCAGCCCTACGATGCCTTGGTGTGGCTTTTAACGGATGATAAAAAGTTATTTAAATTAATGAGGGACATACATGCTCCACTCAAGGTGGGTGTCAATATTAAAAACGACTTCTTTTCTCTTCATGTCGAGAGTAAAAGTGATAAACCTGGTGAAATAATCCGCTTTACAGTACAAACGTTAGATAAAATTTCAGGTGATGAATAATCCTTTCAAAGGCTCTGGTGTGGCCTTGGTAACACCATTTAATTCGGATAATTCAATCGATTTTGAAGCTTTGAAAAAACTGGTTCGTCTTCAGATTGAAGGAGGGACAGACTTTTTAGTGGTGCAGGGTACAACCGGAGAGTCTCCTGCCTTGACATCTGACGAAAAAAGTCGGGTTCTGGATGTTGTCTTGGAGGTGAATCAAGGTCGACTAAAAGTGGTTTTCGGAGTAGGGGGGAATAATACCTTGGCAGTTGGTGAACAATTGAAGAAACTGAATGCTGAAATTGATGGGATCTTATCAGTGTCGCCTTACTACAATAAACCGACTCAAAATGGTATTAAGGCACATTACAAACATTTAGCTGAGTGTACAGACCTGCCCATTATTCTATACAATGTACCCGGTAGAACGGGTTCAAATGTAACTGCTGAAACGACACTTGAGTTGAGCAGTATTCCAAATATTGTAGCGATGAAAGAAGCTTCCGGAAACATGGAGCAGATTATGGAAATTATTCGATGTCGTCCTGAGGGATTCGGTGTTCTTTCCGGAGATGATGCGCTCACCATGCCTCTTATTGCTGCAGGTGCTGATGGTGTGATATCCGTTGTTGCCAATGCGTTTCCTGAAAAATTCTCCCGAATGGTCAAGAGCTCAATGAATGGTGATCTCGCGATTGCACGCAAAGAGCACTATGATTTACTTCCGGTAACCAAAATGTTTTTCGAAGAGGGAAATCCTGGAGGAGTGAAAGTGGCTTTGAATAAAAGAGGAGTCATGGCTGAACATATGCGGTTGCCTCTTTATCCTGTTTCAAATGGCCTCCGTGAGCGTATATATTCAGAAACAGAACGTTTGTTGAATTTGTAAAAGATGGATGTATTTCAAAGAATTGCTCAAGCTATTCAGTCGGCACAGAAGATTGTAATTACCTCGCACAAAGGTCCGGATGGTGATTCTGTAGGTTGTTCGCTCGGACTCTATCATTTTTTAAAGAAAGTTGATAAGGAAGTAACGGTCTGTCACCCGGACAGGGCGCCTGAATTTTTGCAGTGGGTTCCTGGATACGATTCAGTATTATTTTTTGATGAAATGACTGAACTAGTCACAGCACATTTAATAGAGGCAGATCTGATTTTTGTGTTGGACTATAATTCCCCTGAAAGGGTAGGGTTAGAAATGCAACATGTTCTCATCAATTCATCTGCAACGAAGATAATGATCGACCATCATCCACATCCGGCAGATTTTTGTTATATAATGTTTTCGGATTCCTCCTTTTGCTCAACTTCACAGATGATTTATGAGGTGATCGACCGATCAGTCAATAGGTCTTTGCTTGATGCAACCATCGGTACGCCATTATATTTGGGGATTATGACCGATACTGGTTCTTTTCGATTTCCGTCTGTCACGCCTCGAACACATGAAGTGCTGGCTGAACTGATGAAAAATGGAGTGGTGCACAGCGATATTCATGAAAAAATATACGATTCAAATACACTTGAGCGACTTCAGTTGCGAGGATATGCCATCGCGGAAAAGTTTGAGCGCATCAACGATTATCCTGTGGCAATTATCTCATTGAACGTAGCGGAATTGACACGATTCCATTACAAAAAAGGAGATACGGAAGGCTTAGTTAATTCAGCACTATCTGTCGAGGGTATCAAAGCAGCTGCATTTTTTCTTGAAAGGGAAAATGAAATTAAAATCTCATTCCGTTCCAAAGGCGATTATTTTGTAAATGAACTTGCAATGAATGAGTTTTCAGGAGGGGGGCACAAATATGCTGCCGGTGGTGTTTCGACCGATACCTTGGAAAATACACTTTCGAAGTTTCGTTCACTGGTTTCAAAGTATTTTTCGAGATGAACCGTATTCTATTTAGTTGTTTAATTTTTTTATCGGCATGCAGCGGTGCGGATGAACAACCAAAAAAAACGGATTGGAGCAAGAAGAAATCAACAGAACTTAATCGTGAGCTTGCCATCCGTCAGGAAATGCAGATCAAAATGTTTTTGGAACAACATTCGGGTTGGCAAATGAAAGAAACCGGCACAGGATTGAGATACTGGATCTATAAAGATGGTGTAGGAGACAGCGCTGTTGTGGGAATGCATGCGAGAGTTGAAACAGAAATCACGTTGCTCGATGGTACATCCTGTTACAAAACAGCATCAGATGAATACGATGAGTTTGTGATCGATCGAAGTGATGTGGAGAGTGGCGTTCAGGAAGGGATTAAAAAAATGAGGGTGGGCGACAAAGCAAAATTGATTATCCCGAGTCATCTTGCGCATGGATTGATTGGAGATCTGGATAAAATTCCTCCTTTGGCTGTATTGGTCGTTGATATTTCTTTAATTGAGCTCGTGCCATGAAACTGAATCTACTCTATTTCACCATTTTATTTCTGGTGTGTGTTGCATGCACTGGTTCACAAACTTCATCTAAAGGAGATGAAAGCCATACTACAAGAAAGCCTAATAAGGAAAAGCCCGTTATTGAAAAAAAGAATTATACCGGAGGACTTCAGATTGAATGGTTCTCAAAGCAAAACGGTCCCTTGCTGCAGGATGGAGACTTGGTGGATATTCGTTACGAAGTGCGTCTGAAAAACGGTAAAATTGTGGATGGAAATAAGCTCGCCCATAAAAATTCACTTCCATTTCTTGTCGGATTTAAAATGCAGACTCCGGGTTGGGATATTGCATTACGTGAATTGCATGTTGGTGATTCAGCTAGAATTATAATACCCAGTAAATTAGCAAGAGGAGACAAAGGGGTTAAAGGCTTGATTCCTCCGAATTCTGACAATATTCTGTTTATTAAGGTTTTAAAATTTATAAATCCAACCAGAACAGTGGATGGAACACGTGTATGGTTACTTGAAGAGAACAAGTCAAATAAGCTTAAATTCAGTGATAAACAAACAATATTTTTGCATGCAATGGGAAGTACGCCAACTTCTAGTGAATTTGTCAATACTTTTCGTTTGGGACAACCTTTTAGCTTCCGGTTGGCAGATCATGGATTGGTGCCTGGATTGAAAAAAGCGTTAATTAATTCTAAAAAGTTTGATCGCCTCTTCATTGTTGTTCCACCCGAAGAGGCTTATGGTAGTAAAGGATATCTGGATATGGTCAAACCAAACGAAACGGTTTTCTACAATGTCTTGGTTTTGGATGTTG
>JAJTDX010000117.1 GCA_021298235.1 Cryomorphaceae bacterium
GTGCATTGACCACCACTAGAGCCAAGGGCACTACAGTTCAGCTTTCTCCAAAAACTAAAGAAGAGGTTAAGGCATTGATGTCGAAATTGTAAGGAATAACTTCTATGTTTGCCAGATGTTCGATTGGCTTAAAGACCGAAAGTTTACAGTAATTGGAGCGTGCATTCTAATACTAAGTGGAATCCTTCTCTGTATTCAACTTTTGTACGGATTGGGTATGCCGACAGTTTTCGGTAATGTATTGATCAATACAGTTTTCGTTTTGGGGCTAACCATCGTAAGACACAGACAAAAGGTTGATCCCTACAAGAACTTTAGTGAGGAGTAGGTGTATCCTATAATTTGCGGAGATAATCTACAAATTCTTTCTTGAACATGGTTTCGTTGGTGCCTTCATTCAGCCAGGACTTGTGCAGATTATACTCGATCTCCACAACAACACCCCAGGTATACATAAGCTCTTCATTTCCTTTGTCGTATAGGGTTTCACAAAAATTCAGACACATGAAGGCGTACGTCTCATAACGAATTCTGTCATCCTCAGAAAAGCTCGTAGTAAAAAGTGCTGTCTTCTTTTCATTTCTTAATGCAGGATGATCCAGAGCCACCGCGAGTAAATCCTTATAGGTGCTGTCGAATACGTCATACGCACCATCGGTTTTGTCTTTTTTCCAAAGAACAATGTACAAATAGATTGCAATGGCTGAAAGCAATGTGGAGGTTGAGCCTACGATAAAATTGAGAATTTCAAGCATGTCTTAGGTTTTTTAGTTTAAAATTAACTCTGTTGGAAGTTCCCTTAAATTATGTTTAAGTTGTTCGTTTTCCATATTTCTTTTGTAAAGATGAATAAATATACTTTCAATGAACATTGCCAGTTCACTTCGGTCCATTTTAACGGGTGTGGTTCCACTTGCAAACATTAAGTACATTTTTGTAATTACGCCTGAATGATCCAGATCAGGCAATAAATAGGTGTAATTCGTCAATACCTTTGCGCCACCTTTTCTGTAAAAAGAAATTCTTCGCCAACGGTCATCCGCCGCATCGTCAGACAGCGGTTGTTCGACTTCTAAACATAGAATTTTTCCGGTTTTTTGGCATTCAGCAATCAACTCCTTAAATAACCCAGAACCCATCCCTTTCGATCTATACTCTGGGTGAACAGCAAAATAATCCAACAATACAAACTTACAGTTCGATGGTCGGAATAAGGAAATAATTCCCTGGACCTTATTTTTTTCAAAAGAGACATACATTCTGTAGTTCCCTGCGTGATGATCAGTGATCAATTCCTGAAACGGACGCCTTTCTTCGGAAGGAAAAGAATCTTCATAAATTCTTTGAAATTCGGCAACAAGAGATGAATTCTGAAGATTAAGTTCCTCTATCATAATCCAAAATTAGAAGAAATCCACAGATTCACATGTATAAAAATCACTGTTCAACCTAATAGAAAAGAAGGATTGGGCTAATTTTATACAAATGTCAGCCTCATCTGTCAAACGAAAAGCAGAAGTCACAGAAGTATTCAAGAAATACCTTCCGGAGGTCTTTGTGGAAATGGTGGTTGAACTTTTTCTTTCCCATCCTGTTCGGTTTAAAATCGTAAATGGACGGGCGACCAAGCTGGGAGATTTTCGAGCGGGTATGAATGGGGAGAAACACCGAATCACTGTGAATGGTGATTTGAATCCTTACTCCTTTCTCATCACAACCTTGCACGAATTCGCGCATTTGCAAAACTTTGAAGCGTACCGCAATCGCGTTATGCCTCATGGTGAAGAATGGAAAGCTTTCTTTCGCAACTTATTGTTGCCGGTAATAAACAGCGGTCAGCTACCTAAGGACATTGAAAACGCGCTGGTTCATTCTCTTTCTAAAACCAAAGCCTCTTCCTGCACAGATCACGGCCTGTCTCGAGTACTCAAATCCTATGACCGGCCAAAGGAAGGTATTGTATTATTAGAACAATTGCCTAAAAACACTACTTTTGAACTCAACGGACGACAATTCATTAAAGGTTCATTGCGCCGAAAGCGATTCGTTTGTCAGGAAGTGTACTCCGACCGATCCTACCTCGTAAATGCCCTTGCAGAAGTTCGACCAATCAAGTAAACCCTATGAAAAGCAACAATTATTGCGTAATAATGGCAGGAGGTGTAGGAAGCCGTTTCTGGCCGATGTCTACCCCACAAAAACCAAAACAATTTCTCGATGTTCTGGGCACTGGAAAATCTTTAATCCAGATGACTTATGAAAGGCTTTTGCTGATCGCTCCGAAAGAAAACATTTACGTCCTCACCAATGAGAGTTACGCGGGGATCGTGAAGGAACAACTCCCCGACCTGACCTACGGTCAGATACTTAGGGAACCGATGCGAAAAAACACAGCTCCCTGTATTGCCTATGCAGCTGCAAAAATCCATGACCTGAATCCAGAGGCAACCATGGTTATTTCGCCAGCCGACCACCTAATAGTTCGGGAAGGTCGTTTTTCAGAGATCATTCACACAGCCATAGAATGTGCCAATGAAGATTCGCGCTTGGTAACGCTGGGCATTCAGCCGAGTCGGCCTGATACTGGTTACGGATACATTGAATTTTCTAAAGAAAAGAATGTAGTAGCCGGATCCGCCACACCAGTAATACAGTTTCGCGAAAAACCAGATTTGAAAACAGCAGAATCCTTTTTGCAAAGCGGCAACTTTTATTGGAATTCCGGGATCTTCGTATGGAAAACAGCCACTGTGCTAAATGCGCTTCAGCAATTCGAACCTGAGCTCTACGACTTATTTGCCAGTGACCTGGCAGATTACAACACCCCATCAGAGCAGGAAAAAGTGAATGCCGCTTTTCACACTTGTAAGGATATCTCGGTAGACTTTGCCATCATGGAACACGCGAAAAACATCGACGTGGTTCTTGCCGATTTTGACTGGAGCGATCTGGGTACCTGGGGAAGTTTGAATACTCATCTCAACAAAGATTCGGATGGCAACGCTGTTATCGGAAGACACGTACATCTCTATGGTTCAAAGAATTGCTTAGTGAATGTTTCCGATGACAAACTTGTTCTACTCGACGGACTTACGGACTACATCGTTGTAGAATCTGAGAACATGTTCATGGTGCTAAAAGCTGAAAATGAGCAGGAACTCAAGAACTATCTGAAATCAGCTGAGGCAGGGAGCCCGGAATTTTTTAAGAAATAATTTGGACTTTAAGACTATAGATTTCAAGACAAAAGAACGCTGCGCTCAAAGACGAAAGACTACTACTTAATTTGGCAGTCTGCTAATCCCCAAAACAGATCTTTGATCCTTGTTCGAAAGAATCGGCACCTCTGAAGGTGAATTGTTTTATTCCTCATTTGTCATCTGTTCACGCTCCCATTTACGGTACAGATCGAAGTAACTGAGTGTCTCAACCACAATAGCCCCTCCAAGGGTATCGCCGTATTTAGCCGGCAATCCTCCGGTATAAACCATCATTCTGCCAATAGCACAACTTGGAACATTGTTCACCTGGTTGCTTTTAACACCGTCCAGCATGTAGATCATGTCACCTTTTCGGGCTCCCCGAAACATCAGTTCTCCGTCTTCAGACATTTTAACATCAGAATTATAGGCCACTGCAAGATTCGCTACACTAAACTTTACAGGACTACTTGATATTTCTTCGGTTGTCAATTCTCTGATTGGAAGTTCACCGTACACCAATTTGATGCTGCCATCGTTCCATTTGACCGTAATGTCCTTTAACATTTTAGCAGGTTCAAAACGAATAGTGCCTGTTCTGTAAATACCATCGAGCGGAACTGTCACAGGAATTCCCGACATGGTATCAATTGAAAACTTTATATTGAGCAAATACTCACCTGCCGGGATACCCGTCATCCGAAATCTGCCATCCAAACCTGTCTCTGCACGGTATTTTCTATCTTGATCAATCACAAAAACCTGTGCGCCGGAAAGCGTATCTCCCGTAGCTTTGTCTACAACTGTTCCGACGATCTCTCCTGTTGCCTGCTGTGCAAATACTCCTTTTACCAAAAAGAGCAACATAACTAATCCTAATTTTTTCATGACTTTAAATTTTACTGTTTGGAAAGAAGATGCAGAGTCATTTAAAATTCCATAAAATAAAAAAGGCTACCCGATGGAGTAGCCTTCAAAACAGTTTGGTTCAGCTTAGTTACCTACCAGTATCGGATAGGTACGTTCACTGATTGAATTTGATATCTTTAACACGTATTTTCCTGAATAAAGCGTGCTTACATCAACGAAGCTAAGGGTACTTCCCGCAATCATTTTCTTTTCAGAAATTTTCCTTCCAACCATGTCATATAATGTCACCATCACATCCGACTCAAGGAGTCCGGGAGCCTGAACGACGATAAGATCTGCAGCTGGATTTGGAAAAACATTAAATGCTTCTGTTGTAGTAAGATCAGCAATTGAATTCGTACCACTTGTATAGGTCGAAACCGATTCAGAAATACTTGTAACCTTCGATGCAACAACATTTCCGTAGAATGTTGGTCCAACGGCATATGGATAGGCAGAATTGTGATTTACATCTACCGTAGTAAAATAGCAGTAAATTCCTTGCGGGTACTCTGGCGTTACACAAAAACGACCGTTGTGCTCATCCAGGTAATCATCTTGTCCGGCATGTGCCACGAACTCGTAGTCTTCGCGAAAATAACCTAACGGATACGTTGTAAAATCAGAAGGTCCATCTGCCACATTTGTTCCATCTGCCCAAATAGTTCGATCCGTAATGTTTCTCAATTGATATCCTGACTTCATGCGGACGACACCTCCTGTACCATCTGCATTTGCATACCCATAGGCGCCATAGATCGGGAATCCGTCATAAGCAAACCCAATCAATGGAGAATGTTGGGTGGAATTGATCGCATATAGCCCATCTGCTGCATAGAGATCACAAATGGTTGAGATGACAACCAGATCAAGGTTGTAGGCGCTAGGATTCTGGTGATGGTGGTAATTTCCCATGGCTGGGTGACCTTTAGAACAATCGAATCCCGGTTTTTCAGCAGGAACGGCATCACGATTCCAAGGCATGGTCGCGGTTGGACCTCCGGGACAAGGCGGATTTCCCGGTCCACCACATAATGAGTTGGTACTTGTGTTCCATGCAACGCCATCACGGTAATCAAATAAAGCAACACCATTGATGAAAACCCCAATATTCCCTCCAGTAGTGGATGTTGGGGTTCCTGTATTTTGTGTAGGATTCAGAGGGAACTTAAAGATTGCATTCTGATCTGTGGCTTGAGATGGATTGCCGTCTAAAAAGGGACCGGTAGGATAGGCAGGGATCCCATTCGTCGTAATGTATGCCCAATTTGCGGAATATTGAACAGCCTGGCAGTTCACTACAATTCCATTACTAATAGGTGTGGAATTACCGGATGTGTAATATGATCCTGTTTGAGTTGTGTTTTGAAGCCAGGAAGTTATGGCCGGGTTCGATTGGGCGAACGTCAGGGACGTAATACCTAAAGCAATTCCAAGTGATAGTTTTTTCATGATCTTTAGTTTTCTTGGATGTTAGAGTTCATTTGATTCGAAACCTTGCGTTACTTTTCAATTATTTCGGAAAAGAATACCTCTTATCAAATAAAAATTCTTTATCCGTGAGGGTATATAAAAATGCCAGGAGGTCTTTTTTTTCGTTATCCGTGAAATTTTTTGGAAATCGTAAGGACGGATGTAAGTTTTTTGCGTTTGGATCAATCTCCGAACTATAGAAATTGATTACTTCCATTAGTTTTTTGAATCGGCCGTCGTGCATGTACGGAA
>JAJTDX010000118.1 GCA_021298235.1 Cryomorphaceae bacterium
GGCATTGACAGAGGTTTATATTCCAGTCAGCAAATTTCTTGTTCAACCCTATGTATATACACTTTCCGAATTACCTACTTTGAAACCAGACGTTCGTGAAGTAAATGAAATCTTTTTTATACCACTCGAGTCATTAAAATCCCCTACAATCATTTCAACGATGGACGTTAAGGCCGGTGATGGGATCATTTACAAGAACATTCCTTGCTTCCGTCACGAAGAACATCAAATCTGGGGAGCCACTGCGCTCATATTAAACGAGCTGAGACATCTGTTGAACAGATAATCAGAAATGCACCCTTGCAAAGCCAAAGGCTCCGGAAATACTGTTTGAGGATTTCAAAAAGAATGAGAGCGCATCGTAGGAAGAAGCACCAAATTCATAGGTACCGTCTTTAAAGCTGAAGTTGATTCCTACAGGAATATTGTTTCGATAAATTCCACCACCAAAATACCCTGCATTTAAAGCAAGCCATTTGAACGGGCGTACTTCGCCTCCCACAGAAATCACGGCGTTCGCAAGACTACCGGGAATCGCATTATTGAACGGTGCAACAAAATCAAATCCAAAGCTGGCTATCTTTCCGAGATCATAACTCGCACCAAATCGTACTCATTCAATCCATTGATTTGGAGACTGCCTACCAATGTATCCTTTACACTGTAGACATTTCGCTTGTAAGTAACCTGTCCAATATTGTTCACCGAGGCTGCAAGCTTTAGTCTTCCAAAAAGGATCGCACTCAGAGAAAGGTCTACTCCATAACCTGATCCGACAGAAGTTGGAAGGACTTTGCCTTTTTCTGTGAAATTCGATGGATTTAACGATGCTACGATCGAATCGTAGTTGATATTAAAATTCGGAGAAACGGATGAATACACCCTAAACCCGCCGGGAGTTCCATCTGATTCCATATCGAACATGGCCATAGACTGGATGTACCTTCCACCTACACCCGCAAATAACTCAAAAAGAGAATCCTTTCCAAAGATTTTTCTTCCGTATCCGATATTATAATAGCGGTTCCACTGCAACCTGATCTGTGAACCATTTGAGAGTTGACTTAATGGTAAAGGGACTGAAATATTGCCTTCAATCACCATATCCAGAGTATCCTGAGAGATATTTTCTGAGTTATTTATGTACTGAATGTTGCCTGACGCATCTTGAATTGTCAAAGTATTGAAATACGATGACAACTTTCCTTTAAAGAGAATATCCGTCAGACTGGAGTTCATTCTGGAGAACCATTGGTAATTCTCATTCACGCTAAATGCGATCCCGCCAAAACGTTTCGTCTGGAAAGCAAATCCACCCCAGTTAAAATTTGCGAAGATGCTTACACCAGCGTTGAGGTAATCTGCAGCAAATTGTCTCTGCTGAAGCCAAGTGGCACTGTCTACGTCCTTTCCTGATGCTTGATCGCGCACCGTCCCGAAGAGCGACCTCAGCTTCTCTACATTCATTGAATCCGAATAGATCCCCATTCCAAATTCGGTAGATCCGACTGAAAAACGCTTGTTGCTGTACTGTGGCCCCCATCCAAGAGCTGAGGTATTTATTCCAAGACATTGGTAATCATTCACAAATGTTGTTGCAACCCCTTTCCCTACAGCGGTATAAGAAACACCCTGTGTTTGAGAAAATGAATAGGTAACTGTGATAAGAGAGAGGGAAAAAAGTAATTTTTTAAGCATAATTAAGAAATTAATACTGCGACAAGATAGGAATAAAAGCAAAAAGAGGAACAAAATCTTGAGATTGTGTTCCTCTTTCTGCTAAACCATGCTAAAACTATAAAACCCAAAATCGCAACGGACGTTGCATCTTTTGAACAGAACAAAATTAAGTATAAAAATGAAACAACCTAATTTTTTTTAAAAAATAATTTACCCTAGAGCAACATCTAAGATCATCATCACAAGAAAGCCACCAATGAAGCCCATCACAGCCACATCAGTATACTTATCTCTCTGTGTTTCAGGGATTACCTCTTCCACAACAACGAAGATCATTGCGCCTGCCGCAAAAGCCAATGCAAACGGCAATATGGGCTGAATATAGATTACTGCGAGTGCACCAAGGACACCAGCTACAGGTTCAACAATTGCAGAAAGTTGTCCATACCAAAAACTCTTAAAACGGGATGCTCCTGCCCTTCGCAAAGGCATAGCAACCGCAAATCCTTCCGGAAAGTTTTGGATACCAATTCCTATGGCAAGGGCAATGGCTCCTGCAATCGTCGCACCATCCATACCGGTGGCAGCCGCACCAAACAACACCCCAACAGCCAATCCCTCGGGGATATTATGAAGAGTGATGGCCAGAACAAGCAACACTGTTTTGTGTAATTGAGTTTTCACTCCCTCTGTTTCAGTTTCCTTAAAGTTGATGTGCAAGTGCGGCAAACGTTTATCAAGAATGTAAAGAAAAAAGGCACCGGTAAAAAACCCAACCGCCGCAGGCATCCATGGCATAGAAGGATAGAGTTTTTCAGACATTTCAATTGAAGGATTCAATAAGGACCAAAAACTTGCAGCCACCATTACACCTCCTGTAAATCCAAGCATCCCATCAAGCCAGCCCCGATGTAGTTCTTTAAAAAAGAATACCAGAGATGCTCCTGCTGCCGTAACTAACCAGGTAAAGGTGGTGGCAATCAAGGCAGCTAGTACCGGGTCTATCCCTTCAAAAAATGAAATCAATGACTCCATGCTACAAAAATACATCTAAAAGAATTAGAACTGAGAATACAGTGATGATGTTCATCACAAAATGACCAATTCTAAAGATGAAATTATGCTTATCTTTGCGGCCGAAAACTTATTTAAGAAAACAAAATGGCAACTAACAGAACATTTACAATGCTTAAACCTGATGCAATCGAAAACGGTCACATGGGTAAGATCCTTGATATGATCATTCAGGCAGGTTTTAAGATCAAAGCAATGAAATACACTCAACTTTCTACCGAACAAGCGAAGAAATTTTATGAAGTTCATGCAGAAAGACCATTTTACGGAGAGCTTGTTGAATACATGACCAGTGGACCAATCGTTGCCGCCATTTTGGAAAAAGAAAATGCTGTAGCTGACTTTCGCGCATTAATCGGAGCCACAGATCCTGCTGAAGCGGCAGACGGAACCATCAGAAAAAACTACGCTGAATCAAAAGGAAGAAACGCAGTCCATGGTTCAGACTCAGATGAAAATGCAGAGATTGAGGGAAAATTTCATTTTTCATCGAACGAAATTTTCTAAGTTTAAAGTAAACCAATTGAAAAAGGGAGACTTCCAAGTCTCCCTTTTTTGTGTAATCTGATGTTGTAACTAATTATTCTGTTTTGAGTCCAACAAACTGGTATGGACGGTATTTCTTCAAATCTTTAAAATCCTCCACATAATCCGGGCCGTCTACTATCGCAGACACAATAACCACATTTACCATTCCTCTGTATTCCATTTTGCTTTCGAAGTAAGTAGATAAGTCGTATTTAATATTCTCAGCACGAATTTGCGCAAGCTTGTCGTTCGTTTCGTATGTTTTTGTTGGAACCTTAGAGGCAGAGGAGTAAACTTTGATTGTGATAGTTGGTCTTCCATCTTTCAATTGTTTTTCGACATCCTTGATAAACTTCTTAAGATCCCCTTTGTCTACGACCAACTTATTCTTGTTGTAATTGAAATAGTTCATGAACTCAAGATTTTTGAAGGTAGTAGCAGTAATTACAGGCAATTCAAGTGGTGCCGGCTCATCTACCATACAAGAAGTTGAGATGGTCTTGCCTCTGGAGTCTGTCACTGTTAATGTGTATTCCCCTTTTGGCACATTGAATAAATCTTTCTCTGTAGAATTGTTGCTCCAACTGTAGGTATATGGTGTGGCTCCCCCTTTCAAAGACACGGTCACTGAACCATCACTTCCCTCATGTTTTGTTGCTGCAATAGCCTCACATGAAAGCTCCATGGGTGGGGGATACACGAAGAGTGCAGTATAAATATCACTCAACTCTCCATCTCTGTTACTTGCCCAATACAGACGATTTCCGTTGTAGGAGAAACAAGCATCGAATTTGGATGAGTTTATTTTCGCCCCAAGGTTAACTGGTTTTTTCCAACTTGTCCAGACAGAGCCATCTTTCCGAACTGCATAAAAAATATCGGCATCTCCCAAACCACCATGTCCATTGGAAGAAAAGAAAAGTGTATCCTTATTTTTCGAAAGAAATGGCGACATCTCAAAACCCGCTGTATTGATATCCGAACCCAGGTTTACAGGCGCTGACCAGGAATCTCCGCTCCTCAAGCTAACATATAGATCCTCCTCCCCTAACGTTCCAGGACCTTTGTAAGAAATCAGCATGACTGTTTCATCATCGCTCACATGGAAACCATAATAATCTCCTTCGATATCCAATGTGGGAATATTAATTCTCTCAGGTGTTGACCAGGAATCTCCTTTTCGTTCCGCAGAGGCGATTCCTTTCACCAAATCCTTCTTCCCGTCGTAGGTATCGAGAAGATACAATACTGAACCACTTTTACTAATCCCTACTACGCCATTGTTATATTTCGAATTCAAAGAGCTAAGCTGACTACATTCTGAATACGAACCATCAGATTGTCTTTTTGCCACCCAAATATCTTGATCGAATTTACCACCTTTGTTGCTCTCATCCATTGAACGGATAAAATAAAGCATTGAGCTATCTGGAGAAAACACAGGAATACTTTCCTCCTTTTCAGTATTGATGGTACCCGGTATTCGTTGAACCGCATCAAAATCCCAGATTTGAGAAAAAGCGGAAAGTGTGGATGTAAAAAAAGCAATAGAAGTAACAATACGTAACATAAAATAATTTTAAAGCGGTGGGTAAATTATCTTCCGAGCATTAATCCAAGAACGACCTCATGTCCACCCGAGCTGACTTGATTGAATCGAGAAACTGAATAATCGTAAGAATACCCAAACTTGAATTTCTCACTGATATTTAATCCAACCATTGGAACAATAGCATCTGTATGTCTGTAAGAAACACCCATCCAAAGCCACTCTTTATATTCAAGTTGCACAGAACCTTCGATCGAAGGAGGAGCAGGCATCATAAATTTAGCGAGTACCGCAGGGGTTAGCGTTAGATTCTCATTAAGCTTAATTTTAACACCACCCGTTGCGTTGAAATGCATTTGTGTGTTGAAATTCGCAGTTCCTGTACCGAATTCTACAAAATCCTTAGATAGGTTGTCGGCAGCAATCCCGAAAAACATCTTATTCGAATACAAATATAATCCTGCACCAATATCCAAAATCATTTTCGAAGATTGGTTGGCAACGAAATCATCATATTCTGTGTCTCCTCCAGCATAAGTTTGGTAAGGATCTAATGTGTTCAGCACGACAGCTTTGTCTTGCAAAAACGTATTATTAGACAAGCCGGCCTTAACGCCAAATGAAAGGTTGTAATTCTTACTGACGGGAAGATGCAAGGCATAATTGGCATTGAAACTCATTCTTCTGAATGCACCATATTGATCCGCAATCAACTGTCCTCCTAACGCATGTTTCAAATTACCTGTCTTGATCTCTGGATTTCGGACTGGTCCAGAACTTGTCCTGAATGCAGGATTGTAACGAGGCTTGCTTTTCTTCCCCAGAACAAATGTCCCACTCAAATACGATGTTTTCGGACTGTCGTCAAAACCCAACCATTGCCAACGACCACCGATGGTAATATCTATGAAATCATACACGCCAGCTGCTGCAGGATTCACCATGAACTGGTTTCTGAGGTACTGGCTGTATTGGGGATTTTGCTGTGCTGTGAGCGATAGTGTTACAAGCAGGAAACAAAATGGAATAAGTATTTTCTTCATCAGTGTCTATTTTTTTCAAACTTTAAGCTTGAGGATGCAAAATTAACAAGTTTTCAATCATTTATGAATTTGTGCCTTTTTTATTCAAGAGACTATTTCTTGATTAAGGTCAAAGTCCCTTTCATTATTTCTCCTTCACCATCTGGATCAGTGTAAATGATGTAGTAGAACGAACTTGAAGGCAAATCTTTTCCATTGAATTTACCATCCCATGGTTTGCTAGAGTAATCTCCTTGAATTGACTCATAAACTAGGTTACCCCATCTATTGTAAATGAACACTTTATTTTTAGGATGTAATTCGTCAAGTCCTACAATTTCCCAAATCTCGTTCATCCCATCTCCACTTGGAGTAAATCCGGAAGGAATAACCATTTCACAGGATTGCTCAGATACGACAACAAGTGAGGTAGCATCTGTTAAACACGGGGCAAGAGCTGGAACTGTGTACGTATAA
>JAJTDX010000026.1 GCA_021298235.1 Cryomorphaceae bacterium
GGTACATGTTCCGTTATTCACCGTGAAGGTGTACGTTCCTGGGTTCAGACCTGAAAGAACGGTGGTGGTCCCGCTTCCAGATGCTGAGCCTGATGGAGAACCAGTAATGGTCCACGTTCCTGATGCAGGAAGTCCGGTCAATTCAACACTTCCGGTTCCCACTGAGCAAGTTGGTTGGGTAATGGTGCCAATAACAGGAGCAGTTGGAGTTGATGGCTGAGTATTGATAACAGCACTAGTGGATGGAGAGGAGGTACAGCTGCCACTTGCTCCCGGCGCGGTAATTGTAATGTCGTCCACAGCAAACGATGGATCTGTTCCTACGGCATCATCGTCATTAATCCAACGAAAACCGATTCTTAGATTGGCAATATTTTCGCAATCCACTGGTAGCGTACCCGAATAATTTGTCCATTGTCCTTGTCCACTTCCGCATAGCGGTGTTTTTGCAAGATCAGTCAATGTTGTCCAGGTAGTTCCACCATTGGTGCTATATTCTGCAATTGCATTATCCTGATTTCCTTCTCCATTTTCTATATAGTTGAAACTGATTGTGAGATTTGTAAGGCCGGTAGTATTAATATTGTTCGAGAAAGAACGTTTGTTGGTGTTGGTACAAAGCCCAAAAAATCCACACAGTCCTCCCGCATCGTAAGCTGCACCAAGATCTCCCGCAGTTGTAGAGCCTACATGAAGCGAATTATCTCCTGTCCCCGCAGTACCGCACGCACCGGCAGCTTCCCCAGATTCCTGGTCACTAATGTAGAAAAGGTTTGCATTGTTTCCTTGAGCACCTACATTAGAATTCGTGGTGTTCCATGTGCTACCAGACCCACCATTGCCATCGAAATTTTCTGAGTATACAGTAACGGTTCCTCCACCTCCACCACTTGTCGACACGGTAAAAGTATAGGTGCCAGCAGCAAGTCCAGTGAATGTTGTTGTGGTTCCAGTTCCTGTGATGGTTTGTCCTCCAGGGCTAGCCGTAACAGTCCAAGTGCCAGTCGAAGGGAGCCCACTTAGTGCTACCGAACCTGTTGATACTGTACATGTTGTTTGTGTCACTGTTCCAACTGTTGGGGCAGAAGGTGCACCGGAAACGGCATTTATTGTTACGGCATTCGAAGCTGCGGATGTGCATCCGCTGAGTGAAACAGTAAACGTGTAATTGCCGGGAGCAAGACCTGAAATTGTTGTAGATGAGGTGTTTCCAGTTGCGGTACCACTTGGTGTTCCTATCACCGTCCATGTGCCAGAGGTAGGCAGACCTGTAAGCGTAACACTGCCGGTTGGTGTGGTACAGTCTGGTTGTGTAGCCACTGTAGCAGTTGGTGCAGTTGGAGGCGTACATCCCACCGAAGAACATACCACGGAGGTAACAGGAGAGATATTTGTCACTGTCGTGGTGATAGCAACATTTGTTACTGTGTTGGCATTCCAGCTATTGTAAATGGGGGTTCCATAGGTATATGATGGGGTTTCATAGGTCAAAGAAAGATCTGTATCCGCACATCCACTTGGGGAATCACCGTTTGGATCCGTCTTAATGACATGCATATTATGTCCTGTACCGGCAAGCGTGTAAGAAACACCTAAGTATCCACCATCTGAAACTTGCTCGCCATGTGGCAGGATAGATGCGAGATTAAACGAATATTGTTTTGCAAAGATGGGGTCGCTGGTTGAAGAATTCAATTTGAGTAAAACATTGTTGAAGGTTGTGGGAAGGCTAAGTGGGATGTAGTTTAACCACGCAGCATAATTCCCATCGCTTGTTTCAAAAAATCGACTAGGCAACAGTGGGTAATATGCACCGAAAAAGATGCTGCCGCCTCCATATTTTCTAATCCAGGTTGGATTAGCCCATCCGCCGGAACCGGGTAAGCGCATAAATAGTGCCGGTCTAGTATCGCCATCATTCCCGGATATCAAAGGCAGACCAGATGCGGTTTTTGTGGCTGACACAAGATTTTTGCTTGTCTGGCTGGTAGAATTACTTGGATTATCAATCTGACGGTGATAGGTTATCACACCCGCTGTTGTCGTCTTTAGGAACATTGCGTCATTCGGCGTGGTGTCATCACAATCATCGGTGTCGAAGGTCGAGAATACGTTATTTACGTCGTAGTTACCAACCGCAATATAGCCATCACTGACTTCAACGGCATCTACAAAACTTGCGTCATTGTAAATTCTGTTTGCCGCCGTTGCGGATGTTACGTAGTATCTAAATACATGATGCCATAGGTGATTTCCATTTTCATCAAATTTGACTATTAATGGGGATTCTATTTCTTGTGTCGACGAGGAATTACATGAAGCATCATTGTTTGTAACAGATACAAAGTCAGTCTCCGCACCCGCACCGTCAGGATCATATCCGGAAACGTACCCAACACACAGGTAACCATTGTCACTAGTTTTGATAACTCGGTTGAAAAAGGCACCATCCGCTTGAGAAATAGAGAAGTTTTTCCCTGAGATAGCATTCCCGGATGCATCTATGAAAAGCAGAAAGGCAGGACCTGATGAGCTCCCGCCACATGCATAGTACCTATTTAATGAAGCATCTTTTTTGAAGTCGCCAAACATGTAGGATATTCCACCAGAGTACTGTTTAGACCATACGACTGTTCCTGTGCTATTAACCTCCGTAAGCGATGAAACAATTGGAAGAAAGTTCGTATGAAATCCCGAAAACACATAGTTTCCACTGGTTAAAGCTTCGGTGGAATTGATTGGCAGATCGAACAATGCCAGATCGTAATCAATTCTGAAAGCATTTGTAGTTTGGGCAGAAAGTCCCGTTGCGACAAAAAGGGCAAGAATAACTTTAGTAGTTTTTCTAATAATCATAAGCAATGAGTTAAGTGGCGTTCTTATCAGAAACTAAGGTTTAAGATGTCCAAATATATCAAAAAAAGAAGTAACTCAATTCCTGAAGAGTAATTCTTCATAATACTAACATAGAGAGCATTAAGTCTTAAAACAAAAAAGCAGCCGAAGCTGCTTTAGGAATGTAATTTGAGTGGATGAAGAATTATTTCAGATCTGGCATTTCTCGCGTAAACGCTGGGATCCCTGTAACATCCATTCCTGTGATTAAAAGGTGAATGTCGTGTGTTCCTTCGTAAGTAACTACGGATTCCAAATTGGCCATGTGTCGCATGATGGAATATTCACTTGTAATACCCATTCCACCATGAATCTGTCGTGCTTCACGTGCAATGTTCAGAGCTATTTCCACATTGTTTCGTTTGGCCATGGAAATTTGAGCAGAGGTGGCTCGCCCTTCGTTACGCAATTGACCAAGCCGGTATGTAAGTAACTGTGCTTTGGTAATTTCTGTAATCATTTCAGCCAGTTTTTTCTGAATGAGTTGAAAGGCACCAATCGGCACACCAAATTGAGTTCGTTCTTTTGAGTACCGAAGCGCCTGATCATAACAATCCATTGCGGCACCGAGTGCTCCCCAGGCAATACCGAATCGTGCAGAATCCAAGCAACTTAATGGAGCGCCCAAACCTGTTCTTCCGGGTAATATGTTTGATTTTGGAACTTTTACATCTACAAAAATGAGTTCACCTGTCGAAGATGCTCTGAGGGAGAGTTTTCCATGCATTTCGGGAGTGGAAAAACCTTCCATTCCACGCTCAACCACCACCCCATGAATTCTTCCGGACTCGTCTTTGGCCCAAACTACTGCGATGTCAGCAAAGGGAGCGTTTGAAATCCACATTTTTGCACCATTCAGAATAACATGGTCTCCTGCGTCTTTGAAGTTGGTAATCATTCCTCCAGGATTCGAACCATGATCAGGCTCTGTCAAACCAAAGCAACCCATCATCTCTCCGGTCGCTAATTTTGGGAGGTATTTCTTTTTTTGCTCCTCAGAACCATATTTCCAGATAGGATACATTACCAAAGAGGACTGTACCGATGCAGTTGACCGCAAACCGGAGTCACATCGTTCGAGCTCCTGCATGATCAGGCCATAAGAAATTTGATCTAATCCCGCTCCACCATATTCTTCAGGAATATAGGGGCCGAATGCTCCAATCTCTCCAAGTCCGGAAAGCAAATGGTTCGGAAATGTGGCTTTTTCATAATGTTCGTCAATAATCGGCGAAACTTCTTTTTTGACCCATGCTCGTGCAGCATCTCTAACAAGTTTGTGTTCCTCATTCAAAAGGTCATCTAGCAGATAATAATCAGGGTGTGTGTACAGATCAGTTCTCATTTTCCTAATTTTGTGCGAAATTAAGGATTAAAAACGTGGTATCGTTTTCCTATTCAGAAAAAGAATTATCGAGTTTAAATGTTTTTAGCGCTGTATTCATTTCTTGATGCTTCCGAACGAATGACTGGTTCTGTGCCGCCGGCACTTGATCCTAGAGAGCAATCGTACACGATGTTGCTTATTGGAATACTCTCCCTCTCTTTTTTGATGATTTCTTTTTCCAGAAACAACAATGCGCGATCATTGATTACGGTGGTTGAAGTTTTTTTTAGGGAATCCTCCACAGTGGAAATTCAACTTAAGGAGAATATGCGCATTGGATCATTGAGCTCAATAATTCTTCTTTTGAACTACTTGATCAGCTTCTCGTTGTGTAATTTCATTTTTTTTCAAAGGATCATTCTTTTGGATGATACTATCTCCATGAAACTCGCATTTTCTATTCCATTTATTTTCCTCGTTGTTGAAACGCTTGGTGTGCTTGTTGTAGGATTGCTATCCGGAGAATGGAAGCACATTTCATTTACGGTATTAAATACTTTTAATATTGCCCAATTCTCAGGGATACTGTTTTCGGTCATCGGCCTTTTTTGGATAATGAGCCCCAGTGCAGATAAGCTGTTTTTAAGTCTTTTTCTTGCAGTAATTAGCCTCAAAATTCTTTCTCGTTTGTTGAAAAATTCAATGGCCGTTTTAGGAAATGGCATTCGTTGGTATTACATATTGTTATATCTTTGCACTCTTGAAATTCTGCCACTATTTGTAATCAGCAACTTTGTGCTCAAGAGTTTCATAAAATGATTTTTGATGTGTAATTAATTTCTTTTCACGTTGTCTATCAAAACTATATTGGTTTCGCAACCAAAGCCCGAGGGAGATAAATCACCTTACTACGATCTTGCCGAGAAGTATAAATTAAAAATTGACTTCAGGCCGTTTATTCATGTAGAGGGAGTTACTGCTCAGGAATTCAGGCAGCAGAAGGTGCAGATTTCGGATCATTCAGCCATCATTCTGACATCCAAGAATGCTGTAGACCATTTCTTCAGAATTGCTGAGGAAGTGAGGTTTGAGGTACCCGACACCATGAAGTATTTCTGTATTTCAGAGGTTGTAGCAAAATCACTGCAGAAATATGTGACCTACAGAAAAAGAAAGATCTTTTTTGGTAAACAGACCATCGAAGAGCTTGTGGATGTCATGAAGAAACACAGAACTGAAAAGTTTTTATTGCCATGTACCGACATTCTACGAGATAAGATCCCGGTCACACTTGAGGAACAAAAGTTCAATTTCACCAAGGCAATCTTGTACAAAACTGTAGCATCTGATCTTTCTGATCTTGAAAACGTGTATTACGATATGCTCGTATTCTTTAGTCCGGGAGGAATTGAATCTCTTTTTAAGAATTTTCCAGATTTTAAGCAAAACGAGACGAAAATCGCTGCTTTTGGTCCAACCACCGCCAGCGCTGTCATCAAACACAATCTTAGGCTCGATGTTCATGCTCCACAACCAAACGCTCCATCTATGACTGGCGCGATTGAGCTTTTTGTGAAAGAACAGCTCAAGAAGAAGTAGACAATTTTAAGTCAAAATTGACACTACTTTCTTCATCCCTTCAGTTGCGCTTTGATTGATAAGGTTAAATCCTGTGCCAGACTGCAAGCTTTCAGCATTTGGATCGATGAGGTATTTTTCGGCATGTAACGGAGCATAATGGATAATTCCCGCAGCCGGATACACCTGAAGAGATGTTCCTATAACGATTAGGATATCACACGTTCTCATTTCCATAATCGCTTGATCATACATCGGAACTTCCTCCCCAAACCACACAACATGGGGGCGCAACGGGTACCCATCCGGACATAGATCTGATAACTTTAGCTCCCATCCTTCAATTGGATAGTACATTTTTTCTTTTGCGGGACCTGAGCTTTTAGAATATCTGATGTTCCCGTGCAAATGCATCACATTTTTCGATCCTGCCCGTTCGTGCAGATCATCAATGTTTTGAGTGATTACTTGAACATCGAAGTGTTCCTCTAATTTCACAATCAGCTCGTGTGCCTCGTTCGGGGTACATTCCAAAATTTGTTTTCTGCGTTGATTGTAGAAGTCCTGGACCATTTTTGGATCTTTAAGCCAGGCATCAGGTGTTGCAACATCCTCGATGCGAAACTTTTCCCAAAGACCGTCGCTGTCCCGAAAGGTCTGAATTCCGCTCTCTGCGCTCATTCCTGCACCAGAGAAAATGATTAACTTTTTTTTCATCATGGATCTAATTTAAGAATTTAGGAGTCCAATAATATTTTATCATTGGTGTATTTTCAACAATTCAATTTTTTACATTTGTTTACTAAATCAGTTTAAACTTTTTATTTGAAGTCATGAAGAAAATTTACTTAAGCATTCTTTTGGCAGGTAGTACTTTCTTGGGTGCAAACGCTCAGTTAGCTCCAGGAACTCCTGCTCCGGACTTTACTGCAACAGATTTGAATGGGGTATCTCATACCTTGTCAACGTATTTGGCGGCAGGAAAATCCGTAATTATTGATATCTCTGCTACGTGGTGTGGACCATGCTGGAGCTATCACAGCTCTCACGCGCTTGCTGAATTTTATAAAGCATATGGACCAGAGGGTTCTGACGAGGTGATGGTCTTCTTCGTTGAAGGAGATAACGCTACCACTGTGGCAGATTTAAATGGAACGGGTGGAAATACTCAAGGAAACTGGGTTGAAGGCACCCCTTATCCAATTTTAAACAATGCGACTATCGCAGATGACTATGCAATTACCTATTTCCCGACAGTTTATCGTATTTGTCCAGATGGTCTTGCTTATGAGATTGATCCGCTTACAGCTGCACAGCTTAAAACTAACGTGAACACGAATTGTGGTGCCTTGACAGGTGTAACCAACCACGGTGAAATCGAAGGTTCAGAAATTGCAATGTGTTCTACGGATGCAGTAGCAACAGCTACCTTAGCTAACTTCGGAACCAATGCGATTACTTCTGCTACAGTTCTTTTGAAAGAAAACGGAACAACAGTTAATACTGCAAATTATTCCGGAAACATCACACAGTTCAATACAGCTACGGTTACTTTCCCTTCCGGGACATACAACATGACATCCAACTACACTGTTGAATTGACAAACGTGAACAGCGGTGCACCTTTTAACTCTGCTTATGCAACAGCTGACATGTCTGTTGTATCTGCCAACCTTGTGAATAACGCAGTTGAGGTCCGCGTTTACACGGACAACTACCCTGCAGAGACAACATGGGAAATCAGAAATTCAGCAACAAATGTTGTAGTTGCAAGTGGTGGTCCTTACCAAGGAAACGGAACAAGTGCGGGTGGTGCAGATGCGTTGAAAACTAAAGTTCACAATGTATCACTTCCAGCTGGGAACAATTGCTACAAAGTAATTATGAATGATGATTATGGTGATGGTTTTGGATATGGTACAAACCCTGCTGGTCAGTACGGAATGCAAATTTTCTCGAATGGAACTTCTGTTTTGAATCTTGATCTTGGAAACTTTGGAAGTTCATTTACAAGAGATGCTGCAATGAAAACAGATGCAACTTCTTCAGTTTTTGAATTGAATACGGATGCATTGAACGTTTATCCTAACCCTGCGTCAGACGAGTTGTTTGTTCAGTTTGAAGCATTGGCTTCAGATTACACAGTTTCAATCACTGATTTGCAAGGAAGAATGGTTTACTCAACTTCTCTTAATGGTGTGAGTGGAACTCAGAATGTTTCTGTTCCAGTGAAAGAATTCTCAAAAGGAAGCTACATTGTGAATGTTACTTCAATGGGAGTTACGAAAACACAACATGTTGTAATCAAATAACACGAGATTTTCTCGCATACTTTAAAGGTCCTGCATCAGCAGGGCCTTTTTTTATATCTATACCAAATACCCATAAATTGCCTTACTTTTTGTAAATTTGGCGGTTTCTTAAGCAACTTATGGCCAAGATCAGAAAACAGGATGCACTGGATTATCATTCTTCGGGAAAACCGGGAAAGATAGAAGTTATACCTACCAAACCTTATTCATCACAAAGAGACCTTTCTCTGGCTTATTCTCCGGGAGTTGCAGAACCTTGTCTGAAGATAGCGGAGAATCCGGATGACGCCTACAAATACACCAGCAAAGCAAATCTAGTTGCAGTAATATCCAATGGAACTGCTGTCCTTGGGCTAGGTGATATAGGGCCCCTTGCATCTAAGCCTGTGATGGAGGGAAAGGGATTGCTCTTTAAAATATTTGCTGATATAGATGTTTTTGACATTGAGGTAGATGCTGCAGATCCTGAAAAATTCATTCAAACAGTTAAGGCGATCGCACCGACCTTCGGTGGAATTAACTTAGAAGATATAAAAGCACCTGAAGCTTTTGAAATTGAAAGGAGGCTCAAAGAAGAACTGGACATTCCGATCATGCATGATGACCAGCACGGCACAGCCATAATTTCTTCCGCAGCTTTATTGAACGCACTTGAGCTTGCAGGCAAAAAGATCGATAAGGTAAAACTTGTCGTGTCCGGTGCCGGAGCTTCGGCACTTTCCTGTGCTAATCTTTACGTTGCACTAGGTGCAAAACCTGAAAATATTTTTATGTTCGACTCCAAAGGGCTCATTTGGCAGGGAAGAGATGATCTGGACGACATGAAGAAGCTGTTTTCAAGCCACAAAAAACCGATAGAGTTCGCGGATGCATTTACGGGTGCGGATGTATTTTTGGGATTGTCGCGTGGAGGTCTGGTGAAAAAAGAAATGATTGCGGCCATGGCAGACGATCCTATCGTTTTTGCCTTAGCGAATCCAGAACCGGAAATCTCTTACAAAGAGGCTACTTCCGTGAGACAGGACATCATTATGGCAACAGGTCGATCTGATCATCCGAACCAGGTAAATAATGTCCTTGGCTTTCCATTTATATTTAGAGGCGCATTGGATGTTCGTGCAACGACCATCAATGAGGAAATGAAATTGGCTGCAGTTAAAGCCATTGCTGCTCTTGCCAAGGAATCAATTCCGGAAGAAGTAGTTGAGGCGTATGGCGAAAAAAGTATCATTTTCGGAAGGGAGCAGATCATTCCAAAACCATTGGATCCGCGGTTGATCTACTACGTAGCCCCTGCAGTTGCCAAAGCAGCCATGGATTCGGGTGTCGCCAAAAATCCAATTTCTGACTGGGATGCGTACGAAACACAATTGAAAAGTCGTTTAGGGATTGACAATAAACTTGTAAGAAATCTTACCGAAAAGGCTCAAAGTAATCCAAAACGTGTTGTTTTTGCTGAGGCGGACAACATTAAGATTCTTAAAGCTGCTCAAACTGCATATGAGGAAGGAGTGGCCTTTCCCATTCTTCTTGGAAAAAGAAAAAAAATTAAAGACCTCATAGAAGAATACAGCATAGAATTACACGATGTTCCCATCATAGATCCGAAGTCAGAGGAGGAGGAAGCCAGAAGAATTCAGTACGGCAAAGCGTTTTTTGAGCACAGAAAGCGAAAGGGTTTCACAGAATTTGAATCAGTTCAGATCATGCGTGAGCGAAATCATTTCGGAGCAATGATGGTTGAACAAGGGGATGCAGATGCTATGATTACGGGCCTCACAAGAAGTTATCGAAACAGCATTCGTCCCGTCTTTCAAACGATTGGATTAGAAAAGGATGTGCATACAGTGGCAGGAATGTATATTCTTGTTATGAAAAAAGGACCTATTTTCCTTGCTGACACAACCATCAATCTCAATTTGAATGCAGAACAGATTGCGGAAATAACAGCGAATGTGGCCAAAACGATCCGCAAGTTCAAAATTACCCCAAGAATTGCCCTATTGAGTTACAGCAATTTTGGCTCATCAATTGGTCCGGATGCAGAGAAAATGGCAAAAGCTGCCGAGATTTTGCATGAAAAATACCCGTCCTTGGTTGTTGATGGTGAAGTTCAAGCGAATTTCGCTCTAGATAATGAGCTGCTCCTTGAGAAATTCCCATTTTCACACCTCGCAAATAAACAAGTGAACACCTTGATTTTTCCTAATCTTGCATCTGGAAATATAGCTTACAAATTACTTCAGCAGATGGTTGAGGGAGATGCCATAGGTCCGGTACTCGTAGGGCTCAAAAAATCCATTCATGTATTACAACTTGGTTCCTCTGTGCGAGAAATCATAAATATGGTCAAGGTGGCAGTTATAGACGCACAAAATAAATAACTATGATCGGACATTTGAATGGAAGGCTGGTAGAGAAACATCCAACAGAGGTTGTGATGGAATGCGCCGGGGTTGGTTATGAAGTCAAAATTTCTTTGAATACCTTCAGCGCATTAGGTGCTGAAGAATCGGTTAAGCTTCTTACCCGTTTGATCGTTCGTGAGGATGCACACATTCTATACGGATTTGCAACTCGCGAAGAAAGGGAAATGTTTGGTCATCTAATTTCCGTTTCCGGGATTGGACCGAATACTGCGATGCTTATGCTGTCATCACTTACCCCAGAAGATATTGCACTAGCAATACAGTCTGAAGATGTACGCACGATCCAAGGAATCAAAGGTATTGGCGCCAAAACAGCACAACGGGTAATTATTGATTTGAAGGATAAAATGTTAAAATTCACCTCTGTTTCTCAAAATATGTTCAGCTCGAACAATACTCAGAGGCTTGATGCGTTAACTGCCTTGGTCTCGCTTGGTTTTGACAAAAAGGCAGCTGAAAAAGCGTTGGATAAAATTGCAACGGGCGAGGAAACTGTTGAACAATTGATTAAGGAAGCACTTCGGATACTATAATTTTTGAGAATTAATTCAACACATATCACTCGTTTGGTTCAGTTCCTCTGGATTCTTGCAATATTCGTTTTCTTCATTACGGATTCCTTTGCCCAGGATACATTGCTTTATCCAATCGAAAATTACACAGATCCTACGCTGACTGAGCCACAAAGTTTTGACCTTGGAGACCCGACCTCTGTAAAACAAACAATCGTTTATGACCCGGTTACCGGAACCTATGTATTTAAGGAAACGATTGGAGAGGGACTGAATTTTCGAAATCCATCCATGATGACTTTGGAGGAGTATCTCGAATATGAGCGAAAAAAGAGCCAAGGTCAGAACTGGAAAGACCGGATAGATGAACAAACAGCTCAAGGTCAGCCGATGGAATTTCCAATCAAAATAGGCAGCAAAGCTTTTGAGAATTTCTTCGGTTCAGACCAGATTACCATCCGTCCACAGGGATCCGTGGAGCTGTCGTTTGGAGTGAACTCTTCACGGTACGACAATCCGATCCTTCCCGTTCGTCAGAGGAAAATCACCCGTTTTGATTTCCAACAGCAAATTCAATTGAATCTCGTTGGTCAAATCGGCACAAAACTAAAAGTAGGGACAAGTTACAACACGCAGGCTGCATTTGATTTCGATAATATTTCCAAACTGGAATATACCGGTGATGAGGATCAGATCATGCAGAAGATCGAGTTGGGAAATGTGGCGATGCAATTGCCAACTTCTCTTATTCAGGGATCACAAACATTGTTTGGTGCCAAAACGCAGCTTAAGTTTGGCCGTGCGACAGTGGATCTAATCGCAGCATCTTCAAAAGGAAAACGTCAGGAAATTAACATTTCAGGAAAAGCGCAAGTTCAAAAGTTTGAATTGTCGGCGGATAATTACGAACAGAACCGACACTATTTCGTCAATCTTTACCACAGAGACCATTATGACGAGGCCATGTCGACTGTGCCAATTGTTAGCTCCTCAGCCTACATTACCCGAATGGAGGTTTGGCTCACAAACCGTACGAATAGCACTGAAAACACACGGAACATCGTTGCATTTTCTGACCTCGGAGAGTCTAAATCAGAAAACTGTCAAGGCAATCCTGGAGGATTCTCTCCGAACGAGATGCCCGACAATGACCATAACGGTTTGTATTCCTGGGCATCCAATCAACCGCTTGTAAGAGGTTTCTCCAATGCAGTCACAGGCTTGACGAATCAGGTGACTTCGCCGGGACCGTTCGAGCAAGCTGTGCATTATGAAAAAGTAGAAAATGCCCGAAAACTTACAGAGCAGGAGTACACTTACAATGCTTTGTTAGGGTATATTTCACTAAATCTTCCTTTGAATAATGATGAGGTACTTGCTGTAGCGTATGAATATACTTACAGAGGCGAAACATATCAGGTAGGTGAATTTTCTACCGATGGGGTATCGGGCCAGCAAGCACTCATACTTAAGTTGTTGAAACCAACAATTACCAATCCCAAGAATAAAATCTGGGACCTGATGATGAAGAACGTGTATTCTATCGGTGCATATCAGGTGGACCAAACAGGATTTAGAATTGATCTTTTATACAACAATCCGGAGACTTCACTCTTGGTACCGTTTTTTCCTTTGGAAGGTGTAGACGACAAGCAGCTTGTAACGCTCCTAGATATGGACAAACTCAACCAGGTTAGTCAGCCGTTTTCAGACGGAGTGTTTGATTATGTTCCAATCAATTATTCAGGAAACCGCGCGGAGAATGGAGGTACCATAAACACACGGAATGGAAGAATCTATTTTTCAACTGTTGAGCCATTTGGCAAAACCTTAGAGAAAAAATTACTAGATGCAGGGATCTCTCCGGTGGTGGTAAATCAGGTGTCCTTTAAGGAGTTATATGATTCAACAAAAACTGCTGCGCAGCAAATTCCTGCCAAAAACCGATTTAGTTTCCGTGGTGAATATCAGTCTTCTATAAGTTCAGACATTCCGCTAAATGCACTCAACGTTCCTGAAGGTGCAGTTACTGTTACAGCAGGAGGTATTAAACTCGTTGAGGGAACAGATTATACTGTGGATTACAACCTGGGAAGAGTTAAAATTCTAAATACGGGTATCCTGGAGTCGAACACTCCTATTAAGATTTCAATAGAAAGTAATTCGGTCTTCGGCTTTCAGGCAAGATCTCTGGTTGGCGCACATTACAACTATCGCTTCAGCGACAAGTTCAATATTGGCGGTACCTGGATGCGTATGATGGAACGGCCGGTGACTCAAAAAGTCGATATTGGAAGCGAACCGTTTAAAAATAATATCATCGGTTTGGACCTTGCCTATCGAACGGAAGTCCCTTTCCTCACAAAACTTGTGGATTTTCTTCCGGTTATTTCAACAAATCAAAAATCAACATTTTCATTCAGCGGTGAATTTGCTCACTTGATACCTGGCCAGCCTCGCGCAATCAATAAAGACGGAACCTCTTATATCGATGACTTTGAAGGAGCCCAAAGTACGATTGACCTTCGATCTGTAACAGCGTGGAGATTGGCCTCTGTTCCACAAGGGCAACCCGACCTGTTTCCTGAGGCTACAGCATTGAACCTTTCCGCTGGCTTTAAAAGATCCAAAACGTGTTGGTATTTGATTGATCCGTTGTTTTACCAAAGTAACTCGTTGACTCCTCAACACATCAAGGATAATCCTCAAATGCTCTCTGACAGCCGGATGAGGTTGGTGAATCAAACCGACGTCTTCCCTAATTTACAGCAGCAATATGGTTCGATTCCGAATATTCCTATTCTTGAATTAGCCTACTATCCCAAAGAAAGGGGGATGTATAATTATGATACTACCAACACAGTCAATCCGGATGGAACGTGGGTCAATCCCGAAAATAGATGGGGTGGCATCATGCGGGCATTGTCAACCAATGATTTTGAGCAGACCAATATTGAATTTATTCAGTTCTGGGTGCTCGATCCTTTTAATGAAGACGCAGAAAATGTGAATCCATCTTCACAGCATTCAGGTGGAGATCTCTATTTTAACCTTGGGAATATTTCAGAAGACGCTATTCCTGACTCAAGGAAGAGTTTTGAAAATGGCTTGCCTGCAACTGGTTCCAGCATCAACGATGACCTCGACACGACATTATGGGCAAGAGTATCTACGCAGCAAGTAGTAGTAAACGCCTTTGATACAGATCCTGCCTCGCGGTTAAATCAGGACGTGGGAATAGATGGATGGAACGATGTTCAGGAACGTAATGCGTTTCAAAATTATGTGAATTGGGTCAATAATAATCCGACACTCGACGCCGCGACTAAGGCAAGGATGATTTCGGATCCGTCAAGCGATGATTACAATTTTTACCGCGATGATACCTATGACAACCAACAGCTGAATATTCTTGAAAGGTACAAGAAATACAATGGAATGGAAGGAAATTCCCCAACGACGGAGATGTCAGATACAGCCAATGCGGAGGGTTATCCTACACAGGCTTCCAATATGCCAGATTTAGAGGATATCAATCAAGATAATAACCTTTCACAGACCGAGGCCTATTTTCAGTACAAGGTGAGCGTACGACCGGGAGATATGCAGGTGGGTAAGAACTACATTACAAATGTTCAGCTATATCAGAATGGTACAAAGACAGAACGATGGTACCAATTTAAAATTCCCATCCGTGACTTCGAACGTAAGGTAAACGGCATACTTGATTTTAGGTCGATTCGCTTTATGCGCATGTTCCTTAAAAATTTCGATGAAGAAGTTGTCCTTCGTTTTGCACGATTAGAGCTGATCCGCGGGGAGTGGCGTCGTTACCTTGAGGACCTAACGCAGCCAGGAGAAAGTATTCAGACGGATCCAAACCTTACTTCTTTCAATATTGGAGCAGTAAATGTGGAAGAGAATGACCAGCGTAGTCCTGTGAAATATGAGATCCCTCCGGGAATAGTACGTGAGATAGATCCTTCTCAAACCTATCAACGTCAGTTGAATGAGCAATCGTTGGTGTTGGATGTATGCAACCTTCAAGATGGAGATGCAAGGGCGGCTTACAAGAATGTGCAGTTTGACGTTCGAACATACAAGAAAATGAAAATGTTCGTTCATGCTGAAGAGGTTCTTTCCACCTTGCCGCTGAAAGACCAGGATCTTACCTTGTTCGTGCGTTTGGGGACAGATTTCGTGGACAACTATTACGAGTATGAGCTACCGCTTTATGAAACACAGTGGGGCTCAACCTTACCCGAAGATATCTGGCCTGATGAGAATAATGTTGAAATTGTTTTTGATGATCTTCTGAATCTCAAAACGAAACGAAATGCGCTCATCGAAGGAGGAAGTACAAGTGTGTCTTATGTTATTGAATACGCGGACACGGATCCTGCCAATTCGAAGAGAAGAATCAAAGTCAAGGGAAGTCCAAACTTACAAGGATTACGCACCATTATGGTGGGTGTTCGGAACCCTGGTAAAAATTCAAACACTGCTTGGCCGGATGATGGTTTGGCAAAGTGTGCCATTGTCTGGATCAATGAATTACGACTCACAGATTTTGTTAGTGAGGGTGGTTCTGCAGCAGTCGCCCAAATGCAGGTTCAGCTTGCCGATTTTGCAAATGTATCCATGTCTGGAAACTATTCCGGAATCAACTGGGGCAGCGTGGAAAGTCGCGTTCAGGACCGACAAAGAAATGAGCGCATCGGCGTGGATATGAATTCGACCATGCAGCTTGGTCAATTCTTTGGAAAACGAGCAGGGGTATCCCTTCCGTTTTTCTATGGATATTCCCTAGGCATTATCAATCCGGAGTTCGATCCATACAGCCCGGATGTGCGTCTTGCTGATTATGATGCAACGACAAGAAAAGAAAAGGCACGTGCAGGTCAGGATTTCACAGAACGTAAATCGTTCAATTTTACCAATGTAAGAAAAGAACTAAAGGCTGGTGCAAAACCGCACTTTTGGAGGATTGCAAACTGGTCCACCAATTATGCTTACTCCGAGAATATGCGTCGTGATTTCAATACAAATTACGATCGTACCAAAACATGGAATGGTGGTTTGAATTACAACTATTCCTTCACTGCCAAGCCTTTCGAGCCCTTCAAAAATGCCAAATTCGCCCAAAAATCGAAATGGTTTGCCTTACTAAAGGACATGAACCTTTACTTCACACCCAAGAATATTTCGTTTTCGAATGATTTGCTTCGCTCATACAACGAACGTCAGGTGCGCAACAACCTCGTTCCCGATTATGAATTTGCCCCTGTTTACGTAAAACGCTTTGGCTGGAATAGAAATTTCTCCATGGGGTATGACCTCACGAAGAATCTTAAGGCTACTTTCTCCTCTGCAAACCGTTCAATTTTCGAGGAAGCAGACGGACGGGTTGACCGCAAGAACGATCCATTGAGCTACGAGATTTTTATGGATTCGATTCGTTCTCAGATGTCAACGTTGGGTAAAACAATGGATTATTCCCACAACTATAGCATCAACTATACTTTACCTTTGGATAAGTTACCGCTGACAGACTGGGTTACGGCAAATTTCAAATACGGAGGTTCTTACAACTGGCAACGTGCACCGCTGGGTCAATCAGAATTCGGAAATACCATCCAGAACAATCGAACTGTCAATATGACGGCACAGGCCAACTTTACAAATCTTTACAACAAGGTTCCTTACCTGAAGAAAGTGAATGCAGATGGTAAAGGCGGACGAGGAATGGTTGGAGGGAAAGATGTTGGAGGCAGGGTAACTGGTGCGCAAAATAATGCGAATCAAGCACAAAAGAAGGATGAGCTGAAACCACCGAAACCCATTGAGGAAATGACGCCAAAAGAAAAGCGAAAATGGGAGAGAGAGAAGAAGCGTAAAGAGCGCAAGGATAAGCGAGAGGAAGCGTTCAAAAAAAGAGGCAACAAGGTGCATCCGGTGGCAGGGTTCTTTGCCCGTCTATTGATGACGCTGAGAAATGTGTCGGGGACTTACGCACTTACCGACGGAACGATGCTTCCTGGATATAATCAAGAGGCGGGATTATTGGGAATGAATACCTTCGATCCAACGCTTGGAGCCTTTGCCTTTGGGCAACAGCGCTACGACCTGTGGGGTAGGGAAACCGGATATAATATTGCATCGTCGGCATCGACCAGTGGATGGTTGGTTCAGAATCAGGACCTCAACAGGCAATATACCATGACGCATTCGCAGAATCTGAACTTGCGTGCATCCTTGGAGCCGTTGAAAGATATGACCATAGAGTTGACAGCGACACGCACATTTGGTAATAATTCCAATGAGTTTTTCAGATGGAATGATGCTACGCAGCAATATGAGAGCCAGAGCCGCGTGGAAACAGGTACACTGACCTATACAAATGTAACGATAGGTTCAGCGTTCGAGCTTTTAGGGAGAGATTTTACCTCAGAAACCTTTTCAAATATGCGAGAAATTCGTCAAGAGGTATCCGCATTACTCGGGCAGCAAAACGGAAATTCAAATCCGCTTTCTTCAGGATATTATAGTGGCTATAGCGGCACTCAGCAGGAAGTCGTTATGGGCGCATTCTTATCTGCATACTCCAAAAAAGCAGTAACTGAATCTAATATCAACCCAATTAAAAATGCCCCCTTGCCGAACTGGTCTATCAATTACAATGGATTGACGAAGTTTGAATTTGCCAAAAAACACGTGAAGAATTTTGTTATCCGTCACGCCTACAGCTCCACTGTGAGTGTTAGCGGACTTCAAACCAACCTGAATGCGAGTTTTGATGCCAATGGCGATGCAACAGCTTTGGATATCAATAATAATTTCATAGCTACGAGACAAATACAAAATGTCACTTTGACAGAACGATTCTCTCCTCTTCTTGGTTTTGATGCAACGTGGAACATCAAAGGTCAGGGACTGATCACGAAATTTGAATACAAAAAAGACCGGAGCTCAACTCTGTCATTAAATAACAATCAAATTACAGAAGTGCTCGGAAATGAGTGGGTGATTGGTTCAGGATACAAGTTCGAGAAGGTGAAGCTGCCTTTTGAAAAAATTCCTGCAAGTGCACTGAACTTGAGGTTCGATTTCTCTTTCAGAGATAACCTAACCGTGATCCGTAAAGTGGTTGAAAATACGAACCAGGCAACAGCCGGTCAGCGGGTGGTATCGATTAAATCTTCTGCCGATTACAACGTCACTCAAAATCTGACTGTTCAGTTGTATTACGATCAGGTAATCAATACGCCGAAGATTCAGACTTCATTCCCTACAGGAAATATGAGTACAGGTATCCGTTTGAGATTCAACCTTGCCGGAGTACAGTAATGATAATAAGAGAGGCTATACCCGGTGATGAAGCTGCGATCATGTCGCTGATTCATGAACTTGCCGCATACGAAAAGGCTCCTGAACAAGTTGTGAACACTTCCGAAGCTCTGCGAAAACATCTGTTCGAAGAAAAGATTTGTTCGGCCCTGGTTGTTGAACTAGACACTGAGGTGGTTGGTTTTGCGCTTTACTTTACCAATTACTCAACTTGGAAAGGCAAGTGTTTATACCTCGAGGATTTTTATGTTTTGCCAAAATACCGCCGATCCGGCATTGGATCAGTTCTGTTTGACAGGGTTGTGGAAATCGCCAAAACAAGCGGAGTAAAGCGTATGGACTGGCAGGTGCTAGAATGGAATGAACCCGCCCTATCTTTTTACAGAAAGAAAAATGCAGTTCTAGATCCTGAGTGGATCAACGGAAGATTGTTTTTCTGATACTACACTCACATTCCTTTACTTATTTTTGTTTCCAAATTGAATAAGATGAAAGTTTTCAAGTTTGGTGGAGCTTCTGTAAAAGATGCATCAGCGGTTCGGAATGTATCTACCATCCTTTCTATGTATGAAGGAGAAAAACTAACGGTAGTTGTTTCTGCAATGGGCAAAACCACAAACAAACTTGAGGAAATAGTGAATGCCTCCAGTCAAGGAAATCGCAAGATGTTCGTTGCTTTGGTGGATGAATTATATGAGTTCCACATGCATATTCTCGGGGAACTTTTTCATGAAAAGCATTTTGCAGTTTATAATAAGATCGAGGAAATTTTTGAAAAATTACGCGATAGAATTAACGAGCCCTTTCCTGACAACTTTAGTTTTGAATATGATCAGGTCGTCTCCCTCGGAGAGGTGCTCTCATCCCAGATTGTAAGTGCTTTTCTCTTTGAGCAAGGACACAAAGTTGGCTGGGCTGATGCCCGCAAATTGATCCGAACCAATCACCGTTATCAGGAAGGAAACGTGGATTGGAAAAAAACAGAGGAGCTGATTCGAAGCCGCTATCTTCCTGAATTTGAAAAGGTAGATATTCTGCTGACACAAGGGTTTATTGGCCACACTGATGAAGGATTTACTACAACGCTCGGTCGTGAAGGCTCCGATTATACCGCAGGTATTTTTGCATATTGTACGGACGCGGAGAACGTGACCATCTGGAAGGATGTTCCCGGCATGTTAAATGCCGATCCCAAGTACTTCGAAAATACCGTCAAGCTAGAGAGTATATCGTTTAAGGAGGCAATTGAACTCTCTTATTATGGAGCTTCTGTAATTCATCCAAAAACCATTAAACCCCTTCAAAATAAAGGGATTCCGCTGTATGTAAAATCGTTTCTTGATCCAAAAGCACCAGGTACGGTTATACAGTCATCTTCAGAGAATGATCACCTTATACCATCGTTCATCGTGAAAAAAGAGCAGCTCTTGATTTCTTTTACCACGCGCGATTTCTCATTTATTGTAGAGGAGCATCTGAGTGATATTTTTGAACGGCTTGCAGCTGTGAAGGCGAAGATCAATCTGATGCAAAATTCTGCTTTGGACTTCTCTATTCTCCTTGATGGAAAAAAGACAAACATGGAAGAGATCAAAGAGGTGTTCAAAGATGCCTACATTGTAAAATATAACGAAGGCCTTGAGTTGGTCACAATTAGACATTACGACTCGGCGACAATTCAAAAGTTGACCGCGAACAAGGAAATTCTTTTGGAACAGAAGTCGCGGCAGACGGCACGGATCGTACTTAAGTAAAAAGTCTCGTAAATACCTTTAATTAGGTAAGGCATCCTGCCCCAACAAAGGTTATTTTTGTAATATGGACTATTCATCTGTCGACCAGCCATTATCCTCCATTAAACCCGGAAATGCGGTTTATGTCAAAGACATTGTCCAGTCTGACTTAAAAACGAAGCTGATGGAAATGGGCATCGTGAAAGGACAAACGCTCATTGTAATGTTCAGGGCGCCCTTTGGAGACCCAATTGCGGTGGATGTGAATGGATATTTATTGTCCTTGCGCCTCGAAGAAGCAGCTCTGGTAAAAGTAGAAATTGCATCAGTCCAATGATGAAGATCGCACTTGCCGGCAATCCAAATACGGGAAAAAGCTCTGTTTTCAATATGCTTACCGGATTAAGACAGCACATTGGAAATTTTCCCGGTGTAACTATCGATAAACGTTCAGGCACAGTTTCTTTTGACGGTAATGATTTTGAGATTACTGATCTCCCAGGTACCTACAGCATCTATCCGCGTTCTGAGGAAGAAAAAGTGGTCTATGACATCCTGACGAATAAGGCTCATCCTGACCATCCTGATCTGATATTAGTTGTAGCAGATGAATCTAATCTTGAACGAAATCTGTTCTTATTTACGCAGCTTTATGACCTTGGACTTCCACTAGTGCTCGTTCTGAACATGACCGATGTCGCTGCTCGCAAAGGACTCAGTTTTGATGCAGAAGCTTTCAACAAAACGTTTCCGGGGGTAGCTATAGTTCAGACCAATGCCAAAGCAAGATTAGGCAAGGACCGAATCTTGAATTCCTTGAAAATGGAACATGAAGCTCCGAAAGCTCCATTTTTATCAGAGGGAACCTTATGTGCCATTGAGGATAAGGCATGTCAGGAGGTGGAGGCTGAAAAACGGTATCAACGAGTTAAAGAACTTTTTGCAGAGTTGGTTTCAGTCAATCAGATCGATTCTGAGCGATTTTCTGTTTCTCCAATAGACAGAATCCTGGTACATCCCGTTTGGGGATACTTGATTTTCGCTTTTGTATTACTCATCATATTTCAATTCATTTTTTCTTTTGCGAGTTACCCTATGGATTGGATTGATGGGTCGTTTGCCTCTCTTTCAGGTATGCTACAGGAGAACCTTCCCTCGGGAGTATTTACAGATCTTTTGAGTCAGGGGATTGTTCCCGGAATAGGGGGCGTTCTGGTATTCATCCCTCAGATCGCCTTGCTTTTCTTTTTCATATCGATTCTTGAGGAAAGTGGCTATTTAGCCAGAGTCGTATTTATTATGGACCGCATCATGCGTCCTCTTGGGCTGAACGGAAAGAGTGTCGTTCCATTGCTTTCAAGTGTAGCCTGCGCCATTCCTGGGATCCTTTCTACCCGGACGATTTCTGATCAGAAGGAAAGATTGATTACCATTCTCATTGCACCTTTGATGAGTTGTTCAGCACGTATTCCTGTCTACACTTTACTGATTACATTGGTCATTCCTAATTATACAATCGCCGGAGTATTAAATCTTCAAGGACTGGTTCTTTTCGCCTTATATTC
>JAJTDX010000119.1 GCA_021298235.1 Cryomorphaceae bacterium
CAGTGTGGTATCCTAGCTTAGTTGGCTACACGCTCGGACATGCTAATCTTGAGCATTTGCTGGGTAATTTCTCCATCATTCTCATGCTCGGACCTATCCTTGAAGAGGCGTACGGAACAAAAAAACTTTTGTTGATGTCACTGCTGACTGCTTTGATCACTGCTATTTTTCACATGATGTTCTGGGAGCACGGTCTGATGGGTGCGAGCGGTATTGTGTTCATGTTCATTGTGCTTTCTTCGCTTATCAATATTAAGGGAAAAGAAGTGCCATTAACCTTTATACTGGTGGTATTCCTCTTTTTAGGAAAAGAGATCTACAATGCGTTTTCCTCTGATACCATTTCTCAATTTGCACACATAACGGGAGGGATCATAGGTGTGATCTTTGGATATTACCACAAAAAATTGGGATGATCAGTGTTTGTTCATCTCCTTATTCGCTTTCTGAATATAGAAGAAGGTTTTATCGATGGTTTGATATTGTCCATCCGGAAGCGGTGAGAGTGCGGGCGCTGCGACCACATAACCAAATCCATCCAGCAACACATAGGTCGGGTAGGTAGCAATCTTGTAATTCTTCCAGATCGGATTGTCATCGTTCGCTCTGCACCTTGTCCAGGGCAACGAATTTATTTGAGCCTCCGTAACAGAAGCTGAATATTCCTTATTTGGATAAATGGAAATGAAGGTCACGTCTTCTTTGTATACTTCATGCAATTTTTTTAAAAGGACCAATTCTTCTGAAGATTTCTGACTGGATGGATCATAGAAGTGCAGGTAAATGTGTTTTTTGGGCAAAGCCGAAAGTGTAATTACTTCTCCCTGATCGGAATGCAACACAAGGTCGGGAGCCCTTCCGCCAATCGTGAGCTCTGTCAGACGCTCCAACATGTTACGTGCAATCACCGCATTGGCATCAAAAAGACTGTGGTTGGCAACACTGTCCAAAACAGCTAGAATGTTGGTCTGAGGATAATCGTTGCCGTAGAATTTTTCCGACAGGGATTGCTTGTTTCCATGGAGAGTCTCGGAATCATCTTTTCATAAAATGAATTCAGGTAGTCCATGTAGGCATCGTTTCGGTAGGCCACGGGCGAGTATTTAAGATAGAAATCATGCTTTTCATACCGGTTGCGGTCGGCTGCATGCTGAATGTTGTCGAGGGAGGCAATAGAGAAGCGTACAAACGTGTTAAAATAGGTTTGTGCCTCGTTTATCCCAATTTTTGCGGTGTCTGAGAGGTGATAGAACTTATCGACGGCTGCTTTGAATTCATCCAGCTTCGTGGAAAACTCTAGTGGCTTCACATTTTTCAGGTAGAAATAGCTGCCTATCCACTCATCCGACCAGCGCTGAAATTCGAGGATTTTGTAGTTTATATCGTTGGAGTCAAGATCTAAAAAAGTAATTTCAACGGAGCTTCCATTGGGCCTCATCGGATCGTATTTGTCTTTTTCAGGAAGGTAAATGGTGTATTTCCCTCCTGGTTGCAGGTACAAGTACGAATTATTTTTGTCGGCATGAACAACCGCCTTTTGTGTTTCTTTTAGCTCGAAGGAAAAGCTGAAGGTGCTGTCTTGTTTTACGGTGGTGCTTGCCAGTGAGCTTTCTTTCATACTCAGATAATCGACGATTTCTGATATCCGAATAGTCTTACCTATGTACTTTGGTGCGAAACCTGTTATTGTAACGTATTTATCTGCCTGAGCGAATGAAACTGTCCGAACGAACAGGATGAAAAAGACGATGTATCCCAAAAACTTCATAAGCGTCCTTCAACAGATTTCATACCAGCTTAAACGAGCAGGTGTGGATTTGTTACAAATGGGGCAATGTTGCCGCCATTGCGATGGATTTCTCTAACAATCGTAGAATTGATGGAGGCATATTCTTGTTCGGTCAGGAAAAATATGGTAGTGATTCCGGACATCGTTTCGTTCATGTGTGCAATGGAGCGCTCGTATGAAAAATCTTTCGAGTCGCGCAATCCTCGCACCAGATGAGTAGCATTCAATTCTTTGCACAGGTCCACTGTGAGCTTGTTGAAGGTAACGATCTGAACGGGTTTACCGGCAAATAGGGAAGCAATGTGTATCCTTCGTTTATCAATGTCAAAATACCCCGTTTTCGTACTGTTTACACCAATGGCAATGACCACTTCATCAAAGAGCTCCAAACTTTTGTGGACAACTCCTTCATGTCCTTTTGTAAAAGGGTCGAACGATCCGGCAAAAAGGGCTTTTTTCATGGGTTCTGCTTTTCTGGAGTGAAAAAACTGAAATATACGTTTCCATATGTACGTACAAAACTAAAATGGGTTAGGGAAGAAAGGTCAGTTTTTTTTCCGTGCTCAATGATCAGCATGCCGTCCTCTGAAAGTAATTGTCTGTTGAAGATCAGTTCTGCGATCTCCTGGTGGAAGGTGACTTCGTATGGCGGATCTGCAAAAATGAGGTCAAATTGGGAAGTACATTGACGCAGATAGCTTAAGATGTCTGACTTTATAATTTGAATCTCTTTGTCGATCTGCAAGGATGCGGCATTTTGACGTATGAACCGAATGCAATTGAAGTTTTGGTCTACGGCTGTCACCAGAGAAGCCCCTCTTGAAATGAATTCAAAGGAAATATTGCCAGTTCCTGAACATAGATCAAGGACCTTGATTCCCTCAAATTCGATTTGGTTTCCTAGCAGATTGAACAGTCCTTCTTTGGCAAAATCCGTAGTTGGTCTTGATGGAAAATTCTTAGGGACAGAGAACCTTCTTGCCTTTAGTTTTCCGCTTATTATTCGCACAGCTCAGCAATATTTGTGTAATCACGCGTATCAACCTCAAGCTCGCTCAGCTCAGAAATTTTACCAAAGGAATCTGTGAGTGACAAACGAAGTTCTTTCTCTGTTCCCGTTCCTTGATAAATTGACAGCCGGCCTTTTTGATTCACAAGTTCTTTTTGTTGGAGGGTAAACATGAGGTGATAGACTATGTCATCCGCAAACTGATAATCAAACGTGGCATAATAGAGTAGAGCGGTGCTTTTAGAAATTGCCAATAGAAAATGTTCCTTGTGCAGCGAAAGAATGAGCTGAAGTTCTTCCGATTTGGTTTCCGACAGTTTTTCCAAAATGAACGAACCTTCGTGTCGGATTTGTATTTTAGGAAAAACGGACATAAAAAAGTTTTCGGCCCAATTTGGCAATTCGTAAACGTTCGCAATGCCCGCGATGGGTATTCGGTCAAAGACTACTTTTCTGTCAGCTTGTGGCTTGCCAAAACACAGCTCATAGAAATGATCTTTTTCGCCTTCCTGAAATAAATTTTCCGGAAGCAATGTGCTGTTATTTCCAAACCAGCATAGGTGATAATCTTCGTGTGAAGCTTCTTTTATTTTATGCTCAGTGAAAGCCGATTCTAGCTGTTCAATGCATCTATGGTCTTGCAAATCATTGAACAAAACATCAAAAACCTGTGTACTTTCGGTGCCAATCACTGAAATTCGTGAGTAATACCGATCGATTTCTATTGCCAATTTGCTCATGCAGAACAAAAGTATGCAAAATAGCCGTGCGGAAATGCTTATCTTTCAGCGATGAGCTCACCTGTTCCCGGCAAGCTGTTTGATTTCGTCCACGACGCGATGGACCATGCACCAACAGAAGTGCAGTCGGAGCTGATTCGCTCCTTGGTCAACTTTACCTATCGCGAAGACCCTTATCCTTTATTTATTTTGAAAGGATATGCCGGAACAGGAAAAACGACCGTGCTTGGTGCGTATGTCAAAGGATTGCTCAAATCGAAGATGAAAGTAAGGTTGCTGGCACCCACAGGCAGAGCGGCTAAAGTATTCAGTAAAAGGGCTTCCCGTGAGGCATTTACTATCCATAAGCTCATTTACCGCAGGCAGTCGTCGGTGGATGAGTTTTCCGGATTAACGCTTGCTCCCAATTTACAGGCAAATACAGTGTTTATTGTGGATGAGGCCTCCATGATTGGGGATCATTCTATGAATAACGATGGAACCATTGGTGCACGAAATCTACTAGAGGATCTTTTCGAATTTGTATATGGAGCCAAAGGATGTCGTTTGATTTTATTGGGCGATACCGGTCAGCTACCGCCTGTAGGTGCTGATTATTCTCCAGCCTTGGACGTCAGGTATCTCAATAACACCTATCCGAGGTTGAGAACAGACGAATTTTCCTTGACGGAAGTGATGCGTCAAGCGTCGGATTCAGGAATTTTATTCAATGCAACGCGTCTTCGTGACCTTGTGGCCGGTGAGTCTCCTTTGTTCAAGTTAAATCCGTTTACAGATATTGTCCGCCTGGGTGGGGATGAATTGCAAAGCGAATTAGAAACCTGCTACAGCAATTCCGGTTCGGATGAAACCATTGTTCTTACACGTTCGAATAAACGATCCAATGCCTACAATCAATCTATTCGGGGAAGGTTACTTTACTACGAAGATGTTCTTTGCTCCGGGGATGTTTTGATGGTGGTGAAGAACAATTATTATTGGTCGGATGATCAAAATAAAATGGGATTTATCGCTAATGGAGAATTGATGAAGGTCATACGTGTGAAAAGGCAGGAGGAAATGTACGGCTTTGAATTCGCTAGGCTTCTTGTTCGATTTCCAGATTACCCCGAGATAGCAGAGATGGAGGTGCTCACATTGATCGAATCGCTCTCTGTCGAAGGTCCCTCGCTGAGCCGTGGTCGTATGCGCGAGCTGTTTTATGCGGTAGAGCAGGACTATATGCACGAGAAGAACAAGAGAAAACGGTATCAATTAATCCTGAAGGATCCATATTTCAATGCGCTCCAAATCAAATACGCATATGCGGTCACTTGTCACAAAGCACAAGGCGGACAATGGGAGAATGTGTTCATTGATCCAGGATTCATTGATGAGAGTTCATTCAACGAAGAATATTTCAGGTGGCTTTACACTGCTGTTACGCGTGCATCTAAAAAGCTATATCTCTTAAACTTTGCAGAGCGTTATTTCGAACAGAGCTCACTTTAGCAATTCACTGATCTTAAAGGAGGTTGCACCAACGCTCACTTTTGTTTTTGACCATTCCTTGTTGAACCGGTCAATGACAATTTTAGCTGATTCACGCGACAGGTATGTTCCCGCCAGCACATTGATCTCCTCCTTGAATTTTTTCAAAATGGTGGCTGTTCGCAAGGCACTTAGCATGTCGTTCTTGGATAATTTATATTTTGACATTGTTTCTATGAGCTCCGGATCTGAGATGGTAATATTCGAACGAACCGGATCAGTGAACGAATTGATTTCGGCGACGATGCCTCTGCGTAAATCAATGTGCAGCTCTGAATAGCGCAAACGGGAAAAGGTCGTATCCAAAGCCGAAATCGGATAAGCGGACAGCTCGTTTGGTCGATCGTCTTTCACAGGTCGCAAACCATTCCAGCGAGCAATTCCCTGACCTCTTGCAATTAGCTCAAAATCCGTTTTTTTGTTCTGCAATGCTTCAAAGAATTGGACAAGCGCTACACTGTCCTCGCGGGTGAACAATGGACGGTCTAATTCCCAGCGATCAGAACGGAATTGGTCGTTCAAGGCGATTTGTACTCGGGCATCGTAGTGAGGTTTGGAATCCGTGAGATTCATATGTAGCATGACCTCATCGGCTTGTTCAGAAAGAGCAGTTTCTGGTATAGAGATCAACCGTACTTCAAAACCTTGAACAGAGTCGGAGGCCGGAAAGGTAAAATCTTGTGTTCGAATATCAAACGTTGCGGAATCAGAGAAAATGTACAGCCCGTCCTTCTCTTCAAAGCTAGCCCAGGAATAGCCCATTGCTTGCTTGTACAAATCCAGCTTTTGCTGGTATCGTGCCCTAAGTTCAACAGCTTCTAACTTCTGCTGTTCGAGCTCAGCGATCTTCTTTTTGTAAGCGTTGAAGAGGGAATAAAGCTCAACAATAGAGTTTTGTGTTTTTCCTTTTTCGTTCTTATTGGCATCTGTATTCGGTTGATAGCGTTCATTCTTGTTCAACGAATCCGGATGCTTGCCTGCCTTTTTATCTCTTTTCATCCGCTTTTTCATGCTTCTCGATGGATTATCCCCTGTAACCACCGGCCTATAGCCTAAGTCCGAGAAGTCTTTCTCCTTTTCGATGATTTTGAGCTCGGTTTCATTTTTCTTTTTGGTATTGTATTCAATCCAGTAATCAAAACCTCTGCGGCCATGGATCATTTCATCCAATTCAGCAATATGATGGCGTTCCAGCTCATTGATGACGGTCTGAAAGGTTGTTCCATCAGAGAAATTGGAGTCAGGGGAGAGAAACCTCGTTTCTCCTGATCCGAACAGGTGATAATTCACTCCGTTGCGCTCAATCACAACAGTTGTTTGTTTTTTGGAATTGTAGCCCCACACATCGAAATGAAGTAAGGTTTCCTTATTGCCTCCAACGGTATATAGATCTGTTCTTGCAATTCGAAGCGGTTCGATGGTTGGTTTTTTCTTTTCACCGGACAAAGCTCGTGTGACCTGATAGGGAAAGAGTCCTATTGCTTTTGGCAGACCTTTGTTCCAGCGACCTTTTTCGTCTTTTTCACGTTCTTCAAGCAATCCAGCCGTAGAGCTTCCATCCCCGGCAGCAACAAGGATGTTG
>JAJTDX010000027.1 GCA_021298235.1 Cryomorphaceae bacterium
CCACCATCCTCCATCCAAGATAATACCGCGTCTTGAGAGGCATTCATTGAGGACCAAAGCTCAGGAACAATCAAAACATCCAGATTTTTTAGTGAGTTCGCGTCTAATGACTCCAACTTAAATTTTTGGATAGGGTAGTGCAGTTCATTCTCAAAGAAATGCCATACCTCACCGACATTAAGTGAGGATGCTTTCTCATCGTAGATCATTCCAATTCTGGTATCATGGATTAGCTTAACACTCGAAGAACCAAGGTCGTTTCCTTTCTCTGCCATTCCCGTCATGGTTGCTGTCAACATAACACCTGCCTCATTTCCAAGTGCTGTGAGCTTTTCCTCAAATTCAGTGGTGTTATCCGCTCTTGTAATGATCAATGTTCCACGACCGTATATTTTTCCCTCCATTTCGAAAGGATTTTCGCTGTATCGGACTTTTATTCCCGAGTTTAATACACTCGCGAGAAAACGAGCATCCTTCATTCCGTTCCAGTGTAACAAATAGGCATAGGCCCCGGGAATCACCCGATTCAGCTGAGGGATGGTTAAATTTAAACCCCGGGAAGGAATCTTTGTTTTTGAGGCAATGGCTTCTAGTCCATAGGCATAGGGAAGATTCCATGCGGTTATGTCATAGGTCAGTGAATCTGCCAGTTGCGTTTTGGGTTCGAAAAGTACCTCTACCATTGCTCCCTTCGGTTGGTCTGTGTGAACGACGATGAATTGTTCTGTTACTTGAAGTGAGCTTTCTGAACCTTTACTGTATACAAATCCTTTGGTAACACTATTCGAACCTTGGTAGTATTGAATTTGATGAGCATCCAGTAATTTCAGTAAGGCTGTTTTCTGATCTTCATTGCCGGTAAATGCAAACGATTTATAGGTAAGGTTTTCATGCCTCATAAATTCATGATAGTTGGCAATGAGCGCCGAAGCTTGTTCCGAAGCATATTCAACTGTTGATACTCCTGTGGTGTGGTGATGTAGAAGACGATCTGTCAGGGTAAGTGTATCTCCGTCATCGTTAACAACAGCTAAGCCTCCGTGCCCGCTTCCTCCTTGTTCATAGGTCATGCCAATTGCACCGCAATAGGTAGGGTAGGTGTCGCCGTAGCTTGGATAAAGCAAATCGAAGATCTCACGCGTAAAATAAAACCAACCATTTTTATCGAAGTATTTTGCGTGGTTCTTTCCTGTTCCGTTCTGGAATTCTCTCTGCCAGTTGGTTATGACACGATGATACGGTTCTGCTGCGGGTGCAAAATAGTACGGCGCATTCATTCCCTGTTCGTGGAAATCTACATGCACATGAGGCAACCACTGATTGTAGACTGCAATCCGCTGCTGTGTTTCTTTCTGGGTGTTCCACATCCAGTCGCGGTTAAGGTCGAACAGATAATGGTTTGGACGTCCGGAGGGCCATCCCTCATTATGTTCAGCGGTGCTGAAATGATTGTCTGGAGTATTTCCCGCTTGCTGATAGTACCAATTGACATAACGGTCGCGTCCATCTGGATTCACACATGGATCGAGTATGACCAAAGTGTTTTTCAATAGTCCCTGGTGTTTTGTGAGCAGTTCATACGCTGTTTGAAGAGCAGCTTCAGTTCCCGCGCTTTCATTGCCATGGACATTGTAGCTGAGCCATACAATTGCCGTTTTTTCTTCTTTATTCATGGACTGGTGCTTGCCACGAATGTTTTCGAGATTTGCCACATTTTCAGGAGTCGAAATAAATGCAAGCAACAATTCACGGTTTTCATTCGTCGTTCCATATTGTACCAATTTTATTCGGTCACCTGCACTTTTTTCCAGTTGTTTGAAATACCCCACCACTTCGTAATGTCGGGTAAAAGCACTACCAAGAGGCCTGCCTAAAAATTGATCTGGGGATAAGGGTGCTTGCGCTGAAAGACAGGTGCACACCACTGATAAAGCAAAAACTGAAATTATGAATTTCATACCGTTCGTTTGTTTTTCAAATCTAAGGATAACTTTTAACTCAGAAGAGTTACACTCTGTGTACTGATAAAAGAAAAAGGCTGCCCTTGCGGTACAGCCTTTCTTAGTTCCTGTTAATCAGTTATTTTTTTAGATCGAAACGATCCAAGTTCATGACTTTGGCCCACGCGTTCACAAAGTCTTTGACAAATTTTTCTTTTGCATCTTCACTGGCATAGACCTCTGCAAGTGCTCTTAATTCAGAGTTTGAACCAAAAATAAGATCAGCGCGAGAAGCGGTCCATTTTAATTCTCCAGTTTTTCTGTCGCGTCCTTCGAAAATTTCTTTAGTGTCTGACGTTGCTTTCCAAACGGTTTGCATGTCGAGAAGGTTGACAAAATAATCATTGGTAAGTATACCAGGGCTGTTGGTGAAAACACCAGTTTTTGAGTCATCGTAATTGGTGTTGAGTACTCTCATTCCAGCTACTAATACCGTCATTTCTGGTGCGGTAAGGGTAAGTAGTTGTGCCTTGTCAACCAACAGTTCCTCGGTGGAAAGTGTGTAGGGTTGTTTTAGGTAGTTTCTGAATCCGTCCGCCATTGGTTCCAGCACGGCAAATGATTTTGCATCGGTCTGCTCTTGCGTAGCATCCATTCTGCCCGGAGTAAAAGGTACACTAACACTCACTCCCGCATCCTTAGACGCCTTTTCAATTGCCGCACAACCTCCAAGTACGATCAGGTCAGCCATTGAAATCTTTTTCGCTTTGTTGGTAGCTTCAAAATCTTTTTTGATCTTTTGGTACACAGACAAAACTTTGTCTAATTGCTTTGGATTATTTACCTCCCAGGTTCTCTGTGGCTCGAGCATAATTCGAGCACCATTTGCTCCACCTCTTTTGTCTGAACCTCTGAATGTGGATGCTGAAGCCCATGCAGTTTCCACAAGTTCACTTCCCGAAAGGCCGGAGTTCAGGATCAAATTCTTCAATTGCTCGATTTCTTTGGCATCCACAACTGCGTGATTTAGTGCTAGTACAGGATCTTGCCAGATCAACTGCTCTTTCGGGGCTTCTGGTCCAAGATAACGGGTGCTTGGACCCATGTCACGATGTGTAAGTTTGAACCATGCTCTTGCAAAAGCATCTTCGAACTCTTTTGGATTGTCCAAAAAGCGGCGAGAGATCTTTTCATAGATAGGATCGTATCGCAAGGATAGGTCTGTGGTTAACATCGTCGGTTTATGCTTTTTGTTCGGGTCAAATGCATCCGGAATCACGGCCATGCCGTCTTTGGCAACCCATTGCTGAGCACCCGCAGGACTTTTAGTCAATTCCCATTCATTGTTGAACAGCAATCTAAAGAAATCGTGGCTCCATTGAGCAGGCGTTCTCGTCCAGGTAACTTCCAAGCCGGAGGTGATGGCGTCTTTTCCTTTTCCAGTACCGTAATTGCTTTCCCAACCCATTCCTTGAGATTCTATTGGTGCTGCCTCAGGCTCAGGACCGACATGGGATGCTGGTGCTGCACCGTGTGCTTTCCCCAGCGTGTGTCCACCGGCAATGAGTGCAACTGTTTCCTCGTCGTTCATTCCCATGCGACCAAATGTCTCGCGAATGTCTTTTGCAGCAGCCAATGGATCAGGGTTTCCGTTTGGACCTTCAGGATTGACGTAGATTAAGCCCATTTGAACAGCCGCCAATGGAGATTCTAGTTGTCTGCCTGCGGAATAACGCTGGTCTTCCAGCCATTTCGTTTCCTTCCCCCAATACACATCTTTTTGTGGTTCCCAGACATCGGCTCTGCCTCCAGCGAATCCGAAAGTTTTGAACCCCATAGATTCTAGGGCGACATTGCCGGTCAAAACCATAAGATCTGCCCAGGAGATTTTGTTGCCATATTTTTGTTTGATTGGCCAGAGCAGTCTTCTCGCTTTGTCGAGATTGGCATTGTCGGGCCAACTATTCAGTGGAGCAAACCTTTGTTGGCCTGCGCTCGACCCACCTCGACCATCACCTGTACGGTATGTTCCCGCACTGTGCCATGCCATTCGAATGAACAATGGCCCATAGTTCCCAAAGTCAGCCGGCCACCAATCCTGAGATGTGGTGAGTAGATCCTTGAGGTCTTTTTTCAGCGCATAGTAGTCCAAAGCATTGAACGCAGAAGTGTAATTGAATCCGGCATCCATTGGATCAGACAAGGTTGAATGTTGACGCAACAGGTCCAGGTCAAGTTGATTCGGCCACCAATCACGGTTTGTTGTTCCTGTAATTGTATTCCGTTCGGTTGTAACAGGAGCCGTTTGGGGCACACTTGCAGGAGCCAATAACTCAGTGGTTTCTTTTGGTTTGGAACGGTGAAAAGGACATTTGCCACCTGACTCTGCCTCAGCCTGCGCTGAAACTAGAGTATGTAGCCCAAGGCTTATTAAAAAAAGAGCTCTTTTCATGAGTTTTATTTTGTTCGTTTAATTTATCGAAACGAAATTATCGATCATTTCATATAGAATTCATTGATTATTTCAATGAAGGCATAGAAAAAATCAATAAAGCTAAAGACTTCTCAGTCCTTCTTCAAACCAAATTTGTACGAGATACCAAGAAGCAAGTTGGTAGAATTTGTTTTGATCGTTCCATCGTTAATCACAGGTAAGGAACTTACATTATAAATACCCAAATTATTGCGAACTTCAAGTGAAAGCGCAAAATTACTTTTGACAGGGAACGCAAGGCCCAAGCCCGTTGTGATCCCAAAATCCAGGTGTTTGAAAAGAGAAGAATTATTTGTTGCTGAATGCCCTACATAATCACCTTCAGTCACCTCGGTTTGTTGAAGTAGGTAGCCGCAATAGGGTCCTGCATTCATGAAGAAGGAAACCTTTTGTCCAAAATTTGCCTGAGCCATTACATGGAAATTGAAATAATCAAATCGTGAACGTGTGGTGTTTTCTCCGAGAGAATTACCATTCATATCGGTCAAATTGTATCTTAGTATTGAACCTTTTCTTTCAAAAGTCACATCTGATCTCAAGGTAACGACCCTGGTGAAATGGTATTGGAAAGAGCTGCCAGCAGAAAAACCAATCGTTGATTTATGAAATTCATCAATGATCTCATTCCCACGCATGGATATGAGGCTCGGACCGGTACTAATGCCAATTTCAAACTTGTTTAGCTGTCCAAATGAAATCTTCGATGATAGAATTAAAAAAATGACAAATGGGTATGATTTCATTCCCGTTCAAATTCTTTTTGCAGCGTGTTCAGCACCTCTAGACTCACTTCGTCCGATTTTACTTCGTGTGTTTCATCGTATTCGAATGGATCTTCCATGTCTTGAATCAGATGGAGAATGGAGAAAATAATAAACGAGAATATACTCACAAGGATCAGCACCACCCACCATGGATCAACATCCAAAAGGCAATAAACAACGAGGAACACAATTGCAATCACTTCGATTGAGATAAACACGGAAGGAATAAAGTCGGTGTTTTTAATGACGGTTATTCGGTTGATTAATTTTTTGAGCGCCACAACTTCCGTTTTCATCCGAATAACATAGTTAGGTGCAACACCTTCTTTGCCCATTTCGATGATGTCTTCAGAAAAAGACTCTATCAAGTGTTCGAGTTTATCATTTCCATGTAAGAAATAATCATTTTTAAGAGTCGGAATAAAGCGCTTTATTTTTGACATCAGGTTTAAAGCCGCTTTCGAATTTGAAACCGCGTGGGCGTATTCAGCTTCTTGCCAGATTGCAAACAAGGAAGCCGAAATTTCATTGGGAATTCTTTCACTTTCTTTGTAGTCTCCCACCACACCAGCCAGCAAGAAACCCAGCAGAAAGATGATTCCTGTTAAAATGCTCGGGAAAAAAGAAGACATCCCGGCGGGAATAATTTCCCAGCCTAAATAATGAACAGCAACCTTGAATCCCGCAGCGATAAGCATGACAGGGATAACTGATACAAGAAGATGGTATTTGTTTTTAGTTCGAAATTTCATTCTGAAAATGATTAAACGCATAGATGGTCAAATTTAGTGGGAATTTCTTATCAAACGAAAATTCAATTACTCACATTTCAATCCCCAAAAAGTTATTCTTCAAAAAACACCCTTATTTTCAAAATAAGAGCGTAGATTTGAATAATAATTTTAATCAATATATTGATATGATATCTTTTAGTTCAAATTTGACGCGCTTTTTTGTAGTTTTTTTCTTGATAATTTCTCCAATTTTTTACGCTCAGAAGACAGATTTTTCACTCGTGGAGAAGATGTTGGTTGGTTGCTCCGGAGCAAATGAAATGACTGATTACACCAAGAAAATTTCGGTCACATTTAGTGAAAATGAAGCAGTAGTGACTTATCAAAGTATCAATTGTAAAAGTGTTGAGAAGTGCGAATATGTTGGTGAATTGAATGACATTCCAAATGCTTCACTTTATTTAGTCAGGGGTAAATCGTTCGGCTTTATTCTTGAGAATAAAGATAAAATAGCGTTGATTAGAAGAGATGGTAACGACAGCCCTCTGTTCAATTTATTAGCGGTTGGACGTTCGGGCAAGTCGAGCGAGACATCAACAATGGAGGAAGAGCAGAGTAAATATGAAAGTACTTTGGAAACTCTTGGAGACAAGCTCAATGCGATTGCACAAAGTGTGCGCATCGACGAAATGAATAAGCTTGCTAAGCTTGACAGTGCAAGTACTTTTCTGAATTCGAAGGAGATTTTGAAGGACTCCAGAGGATTGAGCGGAATCTACTATTCCCGTTTGCCCTTGCAACTATCACCGTTGGACGGAGATTCGAAATTCTACGCGAAGAAATTCCTTGTGAATTACATCGAAAAACCGGACACAAATAATACAATAGAACTAAGGTCCCAATATGCTTACGAAACGACGAACAGAGAAAAATTTGTTCCTAAGGCATTGTTTTACTCCGGAAGTGATCCTGCTTCAGAGAATGTTAGCATCGCTATACGCGCAGGCTATGTTTGGCTTAATGATACAGAGTCATCCTCAGATAAGTATCAATACTATACGCACACCTCTGAAACAGATCTTCAGGGTGAGCTGCACATGGGTGAGGATGAATTAACCTACTTTACTTACCAAGACGAAATTCTCGAAGTTGAACCAGGGATTTTACTCATTGGAGACTTTTTCACAGAAAATGCTCCGAATCGAAATCTGGATTACAATAAAATATACCGCGTGATTTTAGTTTTATATAAAGCAGAAAAGGCCGCAGAGGCAATGAAATACACGAATGCATACTGCTGGGATAAGATTATTGAATTTCAGAAAAAATGGCTAAAAAAATACAAAGAGAAGGAGAGTGGTGGGTTTAAAATGCTTGCTCCGGTTGAGAATTTTAAAGATGCTCCAAGTAAAGATGCGCTTGTTAAGGCTGCTAAATCCTTTATTTCTGTTTACCAGTCAGGAGATACCTACGACTATGTGTATCCTGTATCTGCTTGGACAAATACCTACGAGCTGCTAGGGTCCAAACAGCAAAATACATTAGTCGCACGCACGATGGAGGCTGCACTCATTACCACCAAAGACGGTGAATGCAGAGTTACATATATAGAAATACGTCAGGAAAACACCTTTGCGACAGGATCCTTAGCTGAAAATTTTACAGGTAACGAAATTAAAGCAGTTGGAGCATCAAATATTGCGACGGTAGAGTGTACTAAAGCTAGGAAATACAAAAAGTAAGCTTTTCCAGCAATATGATCTGTCCAGCCAATAAAGTAAAAATTCTCAAACGGTAGTCCGCCACCTTAAACTCTATGCGAGACACAAAACTTCAATCGCCACTTTTTGGCAGAAGCTAGCTATCAAAGGTTATATTACTATTTATTAAAATCCTTTTCTGAAATGTCTTGAGAATCAAAAGAGTTTGCGGCTCCACTTGAAACAACATCTAGCTGTAAAGAATAACTAGGAATACTGTAACCTGTTGCTGTGATGATTTTGTTAAAATCAAGAATATCATCCCCTTTTTCGTACATTGGATTTTTCACAAACTTCCCAATACATTGGCCATTGACATTTTTTGATAACCAATCCTTTCCGTATGCAATTTTCAAATAATATTGACCTTCCGGGATGTTTTCAATTGAATAATCTGTTTCACTATTAATAAAAACATATCGAACGCATTTTTCAGTTTCTACATTCATTAACTTAATTGCGACGTCTGTTCCACTGCCGACATAAACATTTAATGAATTGTCTAGATTCCCTTTTTTGGGGACAAAGTTGTAACAAGATGGGAGCTGTCCATTGTCATTGTTCCTCTCTTGCCAGCCATTAGCAATTAATTTTTCTTTTAGTCTTAAATACTTCTCATTTGCTATATTTTCTTCACTCGTTTGTTCTGTAAATGTATTGTCCAAATCACCATTTACATAGTTGCTATCATCGCTACAACTTGAAATGATGAAAATTGCAATAATAAATTTTATACGTTTCATTGTTTGTCTGTTATCAATTTAATGGTTTCGCATTTGGCGAACTGGCGCTTTTTCTCGGATTTTTTCTTGCGCCATCTTGCTTACTGCGTGTTTTGCTTTGTTTTCCAAATTAAAATTCCAAGGCAAAAATGTACAATTAAAATTCCCAACAACATCAAATTTGGTAATTCATAAACTGGATTTCCGTAAACAAGGCTATTTATAAGTACTACTACCGTTATTAGCATTCCATACAGAATAGCCATTGATTTCCATACTTTTTCCCATAGTACGTTTTGCTCATACTCTTTCCTAATAATTACTTGCACGTATATGAGATGTGGAAATGTTACTACTATTCCGAAAACAAAAAAAATAAATATCCCAATTGCAACTTGTGCTAATCTTCTTAAATCAAATTCAATTTGAACCAAAATAAGATTGAGTACAAATATTATTAATATGATAGTTATACCTCCGAGCAAGTTTGTTAAAAGCCACTTATAGTATGTTGATTGTTTTGTCATTTTTGCCTTTGGCGAGTATTAGTTTCATTTGCAATTACGTTTTTCGTGTAGGCGAAGTTGCCTTGTGTTGCGCCTGCGGCAGGGCTATGGCGCTTGCACGCTGTTATAAGTTGTAGGGCGGCACACAAATTATTACATCTTGTTCGTTCATTGTCTTTTGTTATTTATTTATTATTGAGTCATGTCGTACTTATCAAGGTCAGGACCATAGCCTGCCTTTATCTTTGCGGTTATAGTCATTCCCATTTTCTCATAAAAAGAATAAGTGTGTTGACTTGTCCCAAGTACCATAAGATGCTTTGGCCATTCCTTACTAATAATTTCCTTACGATAATTATAAAGTGCTTTTCCGTAGCCTTGTTTATGAAAATTAGAATGAATCATTCCCCAAGCTAATCGAGCTTCATTTTTGTCTTTTACAATATAAAACCCACCGCAACCAATAATTCCAGTCTCGGGATGTTCAACAACAAAATATGCGTCTTTTTCAGAGTTAGTGTATGTCGGGCTTTGGTATGTCGAGCCTTTGCCGACTTGATGGTCTAACCAATTAATAAATAGGCTAAGTTCGCTTTTGTCGAAAAATTTAGGAAAATTGCTTTGGAAAATCTCAACGCACTTTTCTTTGTCCTTAGGTTCATATTTGCGTAAAATCATCCCTGTCTCGTTGAATGTTTTTTGTCTAACGAAATTTCATCCGCCCACACCTTTAGTTTGTTTGTCTAAATTTAAATGTTTTTTACAAATCATCAAACGGTGAGCGGATTTGTTGCAAATTCTTGGTGCTCGCATGGGAGGAATTCAAAAGCGTTCCTTCCTTGGTGCTTTTAATTCCAAATCACGAATCCAAAATTCCAAATCTACAGAAGTCCCTTTGCCTGTAAGTAATCGTCTAATGATTCAATGTCTGAGAACAATACTTCGCGAGCCTTGCTTCCCTGGAACGGACCGATGATGTTCATGCCTTCCAGCTGATCCACGATGCGGCCTGCGCGGTTGTATCCGAGCTTGAGCTTGCGTTGTAACAAGCTCGCAGAACCTTGCTGATTGATGACCACGATGCGAGCAGCCTCAGCAAACATGGGGTCGATCTCGCTCATGTCAAGATCTCCGTTGCCTTCGCCACCTTCTCCAACATATTCAGGGAGTAAGAATGCAGAAGGGTAGGCGCGTTGTTCCCCAATGAACTCACAGATGGCTTCAACCTCGGGTGTATCAAGGAATCCGCACTGCAGACGTTTTAAGTCTGAACCTGTAGAAATAAGCATGTCCCCGCGTCCGATCAGCTGGTCTGCACCCGATGCATCGAGAATAGTTCGGGAATCGATTTTAGAGAGGACCCTGAACGCAATACGCGCCGGGAAATTCGCTTTGATCATTCCTGTGATCACATTGACGGATGGACGTTGCGTTGCTACAATAAGGTGGATTCCGATGGCGCGTGCCAACTGAGCAATCCGTGCGATCGGATGTTCAACTTCTTTTCCTGCGGTCATGATGAGGTCGGCAAACTCGTCGATCAGCACGACGATATAAGGAAGATAGCGATGGCCTTTTTCAGGATTCAGTTTGCGCGCAATGAATTTGGTGTTGTATTCCTTGATGGTTCGCACACTCGCTTCTTTGAGCAAGGCATACCGGTCGTCCATCTCAATACACAGGGAATTGAGCGTGTTCACAACCTTGGAAGTGTCTGTAATGATTGCGTCCTCTTCTCCTGGAAGCTTAGCAAGGAAATGCCGCTCGATCTTATTAAAGAGTGTTAATTCTACTTTTTTAGGGTCAACCAAAACGAATTTAACTTGCGCCGGATGCTTTTTGTAGAGGAGCGAAACAAGAATGGCGTTCAACCCAACTGATTTCCCTTGTCCAGTGGCACCTGCAACCAGAAGATGGGGCATTTTTGTCAAGTCGAATGTAAACGTTTCATTGGTGATCGTTTTCCCCATGACCACAGGTAATTCAGCATCGGAATTCTGAAATTTTTCCGAAGCGATCAGCGAACGCATACTCACCATGACGGGATTCGAATTTGGAACTTCTATTCCAATCGTCCCTTTTCCCGGAATAGGCGCGATGATTCGAATTCCCAAGGCACTCAATGAAAGTGCGATGTCATCTTCTAAGTTTTTGATCTTTGAAATTCGAATTCCCGGCGCTGGAACAATCTCATAAAGTGTTACGGTCGGTCCAGAAGTAGCCGAAATGTGAGCGATGTCGATCTTGTAGTTGGAGAGGGTTGCGACGATCTTGTTTTTATTTTCTTCAAGCTCCTGAGAGTTTACGGAGATAATGCTCTTTCCGTAGTCTTTAAGGAGATCAATGGATGGAAGTACATAGCTCGAAAGATCAAGTTTCGGATCGTAATCCCCATACTCCTTTCTTAGGTCGTCCAGATCTTCCTCGTCGAGCAGCTCCTCCTCTTCAGGAGTGGAGAAATCGAAGGTTACATCTTCTTTTTCATTTACTTCCAGCTCTTCTTCTGTTTCTGTCAAGGGTTCTTCAAAGGGCTCTGGATCTTTTTTGTAGGTAACGATCAGCTCTGATTCATCAAAATCTTCCTCGTCCTCCTCATCTTCGTCAAATCGAATGGGGGCGGCAACTTCGTCCTGCTGGATTTCTTCCGGTCGAAGGGTGTTGACAACATTCAGATCGTTTTCACTTTCCACTTTGAATGAATTGTCATTCTGTACATCGTCGTCCTCTTTTTCATTGTCCTGCCGTCTGGTCAACTTATCAAAAAGCGCACTGAAATTAGGATTAAAGAGTAAAACCAAGATCACATATCCTACTACCAGGATCAGTGCCATAGTACCAAACCTACCGAGCGTGACGCTCAGCCATTGATTGATGTAATATCCGAAGGCGCCTCCCAGATAATTGACAGAATGTGCAAAAAAACCGAGAAATACAGAGGTCCAAACGGTTAAGATTGTAACAACGGTGTACGATTTACCAATGGGGGTGATGGTGAAATTGAACAAGATTCTTGCTCCTGAAATGAACAGAAGATAGGTCATTCCAAACGAAGCAACGCCAAACCAAGAGAAGATGAGTAAGTGGGAGGTCCATGCGCCAAATTTCCCAAGCCAGTTTTCAACAGGTCGTTCGTCACCATCAAACAAAAACTCAAACAAACCTTTGTTCAATACACGATCTTGGTCCTCAGTCCAAGTAAATAGGTAGGAAAGACTTGATAGAAACAGATAGAAGGATAGAAGGATCAACACTGCTCCAATGGTGGTCTTGACCTTTTTTTTATCGAATCGCTCCCCGAAACCAAACAATGGTTTGCGATTTTCTTCTTTGGTCTTTTCTTTTTTAGATTTTTTCTCCGTTTTGCCTGCTGGCTCAGCTTCGATGCGATCTTCTTTCGGCTTATATTCGTTATCTGTCATGATACAATTATCTTACGAAAGTAAACAACGTTTTCTCGTAACTTTTGCAAAATAGAAAGATACTTTGAACATGGAAATGTTAGTTCAGGCTTACTTTTTTTCGCCCTCGTTCTCTGGGATTTCCTGCGTTTTCATGACTTCTTCCATGAACTGGTCAAAGGTCACCCGTTTAAAATCTGACGGGACACCGAAAAGGTCGTGAGCGGGATGGTTCTTTTCAACGTTGATAAGCTCATATTTGTAAAGTCCGTCATTCGTTGGAATGTAATAAATTAAAGGTAATCCCGGAGCGTTTTCAAACGTGTTCAGGTACTTCGGTGAATAATTTTTGACACAATAAAAAATCATCGGTTCTTGGAAGCCTTTGTGACGAACCGAGGTTTTCGTTGCCTTTAACCCACAAATCCGCTTTTTGCCTAATTTTTTTTTGAAAGTGTAGGGGAGAATGGAGTCAGATTTAGATTGGTTATGGTCTGTTTGTATGGCATATTTTCCAAAAGGAGTTTGAAGGAGGAGGTAGGATTTATTCAACTGCAGATGCTTAATTACCACTTGAATTCCAAGTCTGTCAGATTCATTCTCGATGCGGGTGAGAGTATCGTTGGTATGAATGCGCATGTAACGGGTTGGGACGAACTTCTGCAAGGCTGTATCGCAAATAGTGATCTGGTAGGTGAGTGTGCCAATGAAAGGACTTTTACCTTTTTGAGCATACATGGCTGTGCATGCGATAACAACTATGGACACGGAAATGATGCTGTTCTTGAATCGAAACATGTTGCAAAACTAAGCATATAGCTTCTAGGTTCTTGTCTAGTTACAAAAATCAATTCACGCGGCGTTGTTGGGAAATTGCTAATTTTGCGCCCACAGTTCATTTTATGCAGAAGGAAATTGAGTTTATTATCAACCGATCTGAAATTACGGCAGGAACCCGAGGGGCTTCCCTTGGTCCAGATGCAATCCTAACGGCTGCAAGGGCTTTGGGCGACACTTTTTTTGCCAGATTTCCAAGAAGAACGGTGGATGATCTGAATTACCTGATAGACCTTCCAACCGAACATCGCTGTGCAAAGCGCATTGATGGGTTGAAAGTCATACAAGAACGCGTGTGTGATACAGTAGCCCAAGTGTTGCAAGAGAATCGTTTTCCTTTCTTGATTGCGGGTGACCATGGTTCGGCAGCCGGAACAATAGCAGGGATCAAAAAAGCACACCCAGAGAAACGTCTCGGGGTTGTTTGGATCGATGCGCATGGAGACCTGCATACTCCGTATACGACACCTTCAGGCAACATGCATGGGATGCCTTTGGCAATTTCCCTTGGTGTTGACAATAGGGAGTCTCAACTCAATAATATTCCGGAGGAAACCTCTAGTTTGTGGGAAGAACTTAAAAACATTGGAGTCACTGGCCCCAAACTTCGTCCTGAAGATCTGATTTTTATTGCCGTACGCGATACAGAACCGGAAGAGGAATTTCTGATACAATCCTTGAAGATTCGAAACTACTCGGTTGAGGAGGTAAATGGACTTGGAACAGCCGTCATCGTTCAAAAAACACTTGACCGGTTGAAGGAGTGTGACTTGGTCTACATTTCATTTGATGTAGATTCCATGGATCCTAAAGCAAGCTCCTACGGAACAGGTACTCCCGTAAAAAATGGATTGATGCCGAAACAAGCCAAGGAGCTGTTGCAAGGGTTTATGAGCTCACCAAAAACAGTTTGCATGGAGCTTGTAGAAGTGAACCCATGTCTCGATGAAAAGCTGAATCGAATGGCTGAAGTTGCATTTGGATTGATCAAAGAGGTTGTACAACATTAATATTAACATGATTTCATATGGAACAAGCCATACGGTCCTTACTCCTGCAAAATTCCAATGAGCTTTTCGGAGAATCACTGAATGAAAAACTGATTCAGTTTCAAAAGACAAAAAAGGAGATTAAGGGTGACATCACGCTTGTACTGTTTCCGTTTATAAAGATCATGCGCTGTTCTCCTGCTGAAGCAGGGGAGAAGTTGGGGAGCTTTCTCGTGTCGCAAGCTGATTTTATTGCCTCGTATGACATTGTTAGCGGATTTTTGAATCTGACCATCGCTGATTCTTACTGGATCGAACGATTGAACGAAGTAAAACAGTCTCCGGAATATGGATTCGCTCCCAAAGATTCGGGATCGGCCATCATGGTGGAGTATTCTTCTCCGAACACAAATAAACCGCTGCATCTGGGACATTTGCGCAACAATTTTCTTGGATATTCTGTTTCTGAGATTTTAAAAGCCAATGGTCACAAGGTAATTAAAACCCAGGTGATCAATGATCGGGGCATCCACATCTGTAAAAGCATGCTTGCATGGGAGCGTTTTTCACCAGTCAATTCTGCAGGTGAACGTGAAACACCTCAAAACACAGGGTTGAAAGGGGACAAACTCGTTGGGAAATACTATGTTGAGTTCGATAAGCAATTCAATGCAGAGGCCAAAGAGATCATAACCAATTGGGAGCGAGGCGATTTCGATGGATACAGTTTGGAAACAAAAAATGAGTTTCTAAAACTCGAAGGTGCCAAAGAAGGAAAGGATGAAAAAGCACTGAAAGGCCTCGATGACAAGATCAAGGACCTTGCAAAGAACCAGACAGCTATTCTGAGGGATGCAAAAGAAATGCTTGTCAAATGGGAGGCGCGCGATCCACAAGTGTATTTACTTTGGACGACCATGAATGGCTGGGTATATGACGGGTTTGACGTGACCTACAAAGCCATGGGTGTGGATTTCGACAAGCTTTATTACGAGTCAGAAACATTTTTGTTGGGCAAGGACATGGTGCTCGAGGGCCTCGATAAAGGTGTTTTTTATAGAAAGGACGATGGTTCTGTCTGGATTGACCTAACCTCTGAGGGCCTCGATGAAAAGTTAGTGCTTCGTTCCGATGGAACAGCCGTTTACATCACACAAGACATCGGAACAGCCGTAGATCGTTTTACGGATTATCCTGACCTGAGCGGCATTATTTATACAGTTGGAAATGAGCAGGATTACCACTTCAAAGTGTTGTTTTTGATTCTCAAAAAACTGGGTTACAGCTGGGCGGACCACTGCGCGCATCTATCGTACGGAATGGTTGATCTGCCAAGTGGAAAAATGAAATCACGCGAGGGAACGGTAGTGGATGCCGATGATCTGATGGAGGAGGTGATCGAAAAAGCTGCAGAGATGACCCGAGAAAGAGGTCATTTAGAGGGGATGAGTGAAGAAGATAAAAATGAGCTGTTTCGAGTGATTGGAATGGGCGGTTTAAAATACTTTTTATTGAAGGTGGATCCCAAAAAACGTATGATGTTCAATCCGGAGGAATCCATCGAGCTAAACGGAAATACCGGTCCATTCATTCAATATGCGCATGCGCGTATTCGTTCACTTCTCTCCAAGGCGGGTGAGCTTCCAGTTTCTACTGCCACATCGACGCTTTTACCGGAGGAAAAAGAAATTATACAATTGCTTACTGAGTATCCAGAGGTAGTGAAGGAGGCAGGAAAAGAGCTGTCACCGGCTGTAATTGCCAACTTTACGTACGAGCTAGTTAAAGCCTACAATCATTTTTATCAGTCGGTGTACATCTTGAATGAACCGAACACGGAGTTGCGCGAATTACGACTGATCTTAAGTGACTCGGTTGCCAAGGCGATTCGTTCCTCCATGCACTTGTTGGGAATCAGTGTTCCTGAGCGGATGTAGTGGTTTTTTTGTGAAATTAATTCCAACAGAGTAAATACACATCATTACATGGAGTTGAGCTGAAAAAGTTATTCCCAACAGATTAATTTGCCTCTGTATACTTTTTAAAGTTGTCCAAGATTGCTTGCCAACCGCTTCGCTGTAATTCAATAGAGTTTTCAGTTTCAGGGTCAAATGTTACAACTACTTCTATTTGGCCTTTTGTGTCGTTAAATTCAACAGTCGCATATCGTCCGTCAAACTCATAGGTGAACTTTTCTCCCTGATGGATTTCTGTGTACACTGCTTCAAAGTCAAAACCAAAACTTCCGTCTTTGGCCTCCATTCTTGCCACATAGTGACCGCCAATGTTTAAATCATTTTTTGCAGTCGGGCAATGCCAACTGGGGTCCGCAAAATTCCATTTGGTAATATGTTCCGGTTTTGTGTAATAGTCCCAAACCTTTTGTTTGTTAGCCAAAACGATCGCTTTAATTGTAATTTTTTCATGTTCCATCTTCTATTTTTTTAATTGAGAATGATCTGTAAACAATACTTCCCGTTGATGAACATACGCAAAGGTTCATATCCATTTGGGGCGCGTGTGCAGTGTAGAGGAATCTAACTGTTATTGGGTATATCGATGTCTATATCCACGCGTGTCAAAATGAATCATATGTTTCGTAAAGTAATTATTTTTATCGATAAAATAATCCCCCAAACCTCCAATTAATTCTGGATATTTATTTTCTACAGCCTTGTTTGCTTTTTCAATAATGGAAATGTCCTTTTTATTGAATAAATTATCACCATTAATATCAAAAACAAAAACATCAATTGCCTTGCCTTTTAAATGCCAAGATGGTTTTTTTTTCTCTTTGGCGCTATTGACTAACAGTTTATTAAAAAATGTAAGTCGTTTTTGAGATATGATTATCCAACTTGTCTTATACCCTTTTGAATTCAATTCGAGCTTTATCAACTCTAATTTTCTCGTGATTTCTCTATCTGCGCCAACTAGGCCCCCTAAATACATTAATAAATATCCAAGAATACAGAACGAAATAAAATAGCCTACTATTCCTCTTTTAGATAATCTATTTTTACTTTTTTTTCGAAACAAATAGATTGTTATCGTAAGGATCGAGGCAAAGAAAAATGCCCCAAAAATTCCAGCAAATATAAAACCGAAAATGAGTGAACTAAGAATACCGGAAATTAAAATTGTCAGTCTCATCGTAAAAGATTTGTTGCTTATGTATTCATGCCGCATAACGTTATGCCATTAGGAAAGGTAGGGCTTTTTTTGGGGAATGGATGTTAGCCTATCTTTTTTGATGGCTATTTTATTATTCTGTATATAGTCTTTGTTTTATCGCCCTCCTTTTCAAATAAACCTAGTTGAACTCCTTGTTTCAAATCCCTACTCGCCGTTGCAGAAGAGATCTCTTTGAAAACGCTCATATAATCTTTGCGACTAAATTCAGCTTCACATATTTCGGAAAAATAGGCTAAGCGATCTTCTGTTGACATAACTCTACTTTTGAAATCAAGCATAGTATGCAACGAATCATTAACTACCTTAAGCATATACTCAATGAAAGGGGTTGAGCTGCCTGATTTGTCACTTTGTGAAAGTGCATGGTAGTAATCACTTTGGCTTTTATGAATTATATTTTCGAAAGGAATGAATTCAAAGACAGGATATTCTTTCATCAAAATCAAGGTTTGCCATAATCTTCCCATTCTGCCATTACCATCAATAAAAGGGTGAATGAATTCCATTTCATAATGAAAAACACAGCTCTTTATAAGTGAAATCTCTTTTGAGGTTTTGAGGTATCCGAATAAATCATTCATCAAATGTGGCACATTCTCGGCAGGTGGAGCCATATGAGCTATCTGATGACCTGCCATAATGCCAACCCCTGTTTTGCGATATTTTCCATTGTCTGATACGAGACCTTTCATTAGAATCTCGTGAGCGTTTAGAAATGATTTAGAAGATTTTGGATCAAATGATTGTAATTGATCATAAACTCTGATAGCATTCAAAACTTCATTTACATCTTTCTCTGGACCAATGATTCTCTTGTTATCTATCAATGCAGTAATCTGTTCTTCAGTAAGAGTGTTGCCCTCTATACTTAAAGAAGAATGAATAGTTTTTATTCTGTTTTCTTTTCTGAGTTTAGGTGACGGCTTGTCTAGAAATTTAGCATTTATCTGACCTATTTTTTCTGAAATAGAAGCTATCAGTTTTAAAATTTCAGGAGTGATTTGATAAGGAGGAGTCATATTTTGATACTATCATTTGATACTATCAAATATAAACAAATCTACAGAATGGTTACTCTAGTTTTAATTAGTCCTAACGGATTGCTGTCTGGCGATCGGCCCAATTCTTTAACCTAATCGTTTCTAAGAAGTTAAAGATGTTTTCTTTCAAATTAATTATTGTTTCGAGGCACGATTGGAGGGTTGGCGCTAGACAGCTGTTATAATATTATTTGATTGAATAGAAAAAGCTCGGTCATAAATTGTACATTCTGTCAAAGTCAAACCAATTAGCGAAGTTACTACCATCTGGTTCATTGCATTAATCTTTGATGCAACGCACAGAAAAGCCATTACTCGGGTAATTTTGTGAGATGATAACACTGGTCTCATTTGCAACTAATACTATGTCCCAGTAAATATTTGTGCTGTATTCGGAGGTGGTCCACCAATACCCACTGAAACCCACATTACAATCACCGAAGTTTGCATCGGATTGTCTAAGGCCACCCGGTAGACCAGAAAAACCAAGTTCATTTGTTGCACCTGTGTTTGGACTTTGCCAATATTGTAAACCGACACTTTTTAGGACCCCTCCGGCTCCATTAGGTAGGGTAGTTCCTCCGTTTGCATTCGGGTCGATATAGTTTATTAATGTAGACCATTCCGTTAGTGTTGGAACGTGCCAACCATTTGGACACACATTCCTTGAATCAAGAATAGCGAAACCATTATACAGCTTACCAAATTGGGTTTCGTTTTGGCTGTTATTATCACAGTGTACCCATGCACCTGTGCCCAGATTTGTCCATTGAGCAGAATCGGGAACGTTTTGAATTGGGTCGCCATTGGCATAGACGGTGGAACGCAAGTTCTCTGACATCCACTCTTGCCCATTTCCCAAAACAATACTTGGGTAGGTATACCCATCAAATGTTACACCTGTTCCCGGAGATGAAGCAATCCCTTCGGTGTAGGTAATGCTGTCTATGTTGCTCAAAGGTATTTGAATTACATTACCGTTTGTTTGGTATATGTTCATGTTGATCTGAGCTTCTACTGCCAGTGTACTTATAAAACATATGGTCAGTGCAATAATTTTAAAGGCTTTCATTTGGGATAAGAATTTCAGTTCTTCATTACTTTAATAACGTCAGAGAAATTTTGCCCTGTTATTCGAAGCGTGTAAAAGCCTCCGTTTAATTGGCTTAGATCCATTGTTTCCTGAAACAGGCCGGGGTTAATATTGCTTATTTTCTTTTCATTGATCAATGTTCCCCTAGTGTCAAATAATTCAATCCGAATGTCATCCTCTTTCGGTAAGCTGATCATTAACTGTACATCAGAAGACGCAGGATTAGGATACGCTGTAACGTGCCCTTCTTCAGTTAAAGGCAGGCTCTCATTATAGACGTAATTGTCGATGGTGCTTATATCCCATGAATACATATTGCCATCCCAAAGATGAAGTATCATTGAATTTGCATTAAATGTGATTTTTCTGAGCTCATTCAAATTGAAACAACTATTCGTTCCATTGGTGAAATTAAAACAAATACTTTGTGACCTCAGGACAAAAGCAAAAGACAATGCTATTCCTGAAAGAAGTATTGGCAGTGTATTTTTAATTGACATCTTTAGTTAATCAGTTTTTAATTAAGCAAGTTAGAGAACAATTCTGTTAAATCAAATTATGTTATAACGTTTCGCGAACGGTTTGCGTGTAGGCGATGTTGCCTTGTGTTGCGCAGGCGGCAAGGCTATGGCGCTTGAACGCTGTGTGTGCCCTGCATGAGCAGAGCAACACGCTTAGTAAAGCTCTACAAAAAGTTTGAAATTGCAAATTATCGACGAGAAAAGCAAGCGTGTTAATTTTCCAGAGGGTGTGAGTCCCTTGCATGCGGACTAACAACCCGAAATGTTAGCAAGTCGCAAGTTGGTTCAAGGAACAAGTATTGCTGGCAAACTACGAGATGTCGACGGATGGTTACGCAATCGCTTACGCTATTGCATCTGGCATCATTGGAAGAAACCTGAAAGGAAAAGGAAGAACCTGATTCGATTGGGAGTTAATCCTGATGATGCATACGCATGGAGCAGAACGCGGAAAGGGGGATGGGCAGTTGCACAAAGTCCTATTCTAAACACAACGATTACTAAGTCTACGCTAAAGAAACGAGGTTATTACTCGATATTGGACACTTACACTTTATTGAACCCATCGGTTTACGAACCGTCAGCCGCGGCTGATGGTGTGAGAGGCGCACTCCGCTCAACTCTAGGCGGAGCCGTCTACTCGATTAGCGGTTCGGGCTTTTTTCTGTCTGTTATTATTAATCCTTAGTTCCAATTATTTCTTTTTTTTGTTTCAGTTATGTGAGCAAGATGATGATTACAATGCCAAGCATAAACTCCTATATTTTCGTCAACCCTGTAAGTTTTTCCGTGTTCAGGATGAATAAAAATTCTTTCATATTGTTCGTCTGTCAAATTTTTTAATAAAACTGTCCACCTTTCGTGAATACCTTCAATCATTTTTAATGATGGTTCTATTGGCAAATTTTTACTATCTGCTAGTTCAGCCCAGCGTTCTTCGAAATATGGTTTTATTGTTGGTTGGTCTTCTGTCAATGCTAGTTTTAAGCGAGTTAAACTGTTCATATGACTGTCCGCACAATGATGAATTACTTGTCTAATTGTCCAACCATCAGGTCTGTAAGGAGTGTCAAGTTGCTCATCTGTCAAATTTGTGACTTCGATTAAAAGTCTTTTATGAAAAGTGGAAATATCCGAAATCCATTTTTTTAAGATGTCTTTCGTTATTACTGTTGGTTTGCCAAACTTACCTATCGGATATTTTAAATGCTCTATTGCCATTGAGTTAATTTATCTCTTTGTTGTGACTATATTTTTAGCCTGACCGCTAACGGTTCACAAACAGGCGCTAGGCGGCTAACACGTTTGTACGTTTGCCGCTTGCGCTTGTTTGTTGTTATGGGTAAATACTATTTTATCAAATGAAATTCATGACGAGAACCGCCATTTTCATAATAGTACCACAATTCATCTTTCTTCAATCTAATGATATTGTAATCCGATGCCGAAACTGTACTAGTTTGATTGGTAAGCTCAATACTTCCAACTCCCGTCAAATTAATTTGCATTTTATCATTGTCGAATGTCCATGTACCAGACTCGCTAAAAGGATCACCATTTGAATCTGTGTAAGATCTAGTAATCGTACCA
>JAJTDX010000028.1 GCA_021298235.1 Cryomorphaceae bacterium
AAAATGGTTCAAATCTGGTGTCGGTAGAGAATTCATTAATAATCATTTACGATGATCATTACGAAGGGTTCATATCCGCCGCGGCGGACACGAGTTCAACTCTCGTCCTCGCTATTAGGAAATTCGTTCATTTGGAAGGCTTTTTCTTTCTACAATCCATTTGTTGCTTGATTAATTGAAAAAAAATAAATAGCTTCATCCTCATAATCATTAAACACATTTTTATGGGACTTCTATCCAATTTTTTTGATCGTTTCAATGCATCAGATTTTGATATTCAACCTAATCAAAAGGTAAAAACAGTTCAGCAGGAATTCAAAGAGAATTTTGGGTTAACACTTCGGATTTACAAAGGCAAACAATTGGCGGATCCTGAGCTTACATTTGCTCAATTGGACCATCGTACAAGTAAAAAAGTAAATTGGAATTCTGATGATCTGAGGATTAAAGCCAACATGACGATTGCTCAAGTTGAGAAGATGATCGATGAGAATTTTGGCTTAACAGTTCAGGTGGCGAATGAATTTGACACATACAATGTTGGCAATCATTATACATTAGGACAGGCTTCACGCAAGGAAGACCTTGAGGATTGGTGTAAAAAAGAAGGGTACGCCAATAGTGCAGAATACCTTAAAAAAGAGGGTGTTTCCTCATGGGATGAGTGGTACGCGAAAAATAAAAAATAAGCAATATTTAAATGTTTGGTTTTAAAAGAGGATTGGGTTTTTCATTTTCTTGGAAAAGGCTTTTGGGTCTTTCAGGCTTCAGAAGTTCGGTTGCTCAGAAGACCGGAATACCAACCACAAGGGGAGGTGTAGAACGAAAAATCGGACGTTGGTTTTTAAACTTGTTTTTTGGTCGTAAAAAATAAAACTCCGAGTAAATGAGCACAAAAAGAAGGTTGTTTTCAAGAAAACGTGTGGATGATGAAAACTACGAGCACGATGCCGAATTACAAAGAGATTTAGATAGGTTTGGAATGAAACTTATTAAGTCTGTCGGTGTGGTCGGAATCATCCTAGGTTTACTAATTCTGATCGCATTTTGGGTATGGGTTATCAGATGGCTCTACTAGGTGTGGTGATTTAAGTACGACTAATTCAATTTTTCACGTATAAATTCTGCGAGGCGACTCAAATGTGCCTCGGAAAAATCGAAATTTATCCCTGCGGTCTGATAGATCTTAGGGATAGATTTTGTATAGCCGAGTGCGAGAGCAGATATATAGTTTGACAGCGCATTTTCCTTATTTGTGAGGCTATTCATCCAAATTCCAAGCGCACCAAGTTGAGCGATGCCGTACTCAATATAGTAGAAGGGCACCTCATAGAGATGCAACTGCCTTTGCCATGAGTTGGCTTGAACGTTTTCGAATCCCGTCCAGTCGGTCAGTCCTGTTCCGTAAGCTTTTGATAGTGATACCCATTTTTCATTTCGTTCCTGAACTGAATGATCTGGATGTTCGTAAATCCAATGCTGAAACTCGTCAATTTGAGCTATCCAGGGTAGGATTTTTAGAATAGACTCCATTTGTTCTGATTTAGCGCGATGAAAATCGTCAGAATTGGCATAAAACTCGTCCCAATGCTCCATCGTAAGAAGTTCCATCGTCATAGAGGCTAATTCAGCAACTTCAGATGGGAGATTTTTAAAGCCGGTAAGCTTCAGATCTCTACTAAGGAATGAATGAATTGCATGTCCGCCCTCATGAACCATCGTAACAAGGTCGCGTTGCGAACCAACTGCATTCATAAAAATGAAAGGAACTCCAATTTCATACAGTGGATAATTGTATCCTCCAGGTGCTTTTCCCTCTTTGGAGTCTAGATCCAAGTGACCCATTTCATTCATAGTCAGAATGCACTCTGAGAAATACGGATCGATCTTATTAAACATCCGAATTGTTCCCTCTAGGAGTTCTTTCCCATTTTGAAAAGGTTTTAAAGGTGCTTTTCCCTCAGGGTCAACTTCCAGATCCCAAGGTTTAAACTTTTCTTTTCCAAGTAACAGCAGCTTTTTTTGTTGAATTTCACGTACCAAAGGGACAATCACTTTTTTGATTGCCTCATGAAATGCAAAACAGTCTTCTTTTGAATAATCGAATCGATTTAAGGCAACAAACTTGTAATCCCTATAATTTTTAAATCCGGCATTCTGCGCGATCTGGTGACGTAAAGCAATCAACTCCGAATACAAATCTTGTAAGGCTTGCGTGTCCTGCATTCTTCGTTCGGACATTTTTTCAAAGATTTCTTTTCTGAGACTTTCATTTTGTTCTTTCAATAAGGATGATGCCTTCTGCATGGTTAGCTGTTCGCCAGCATGCTCAATGGTCTGAGCCGCAGATACTGCTCCATACTGTTGGCTTTTCTCGCTTACTGAAGCTTCCAGAGGAATGTTCTTTTCGTTGAACAGTTCAATTGATGTCACAACCGCACGCAGATAGATATCATAGCCTTCCATGTGTTGATGTTCCTTGAAAAAGGAGCTCGAGTACAATTTTCTATTTAGTTGGTCTTCGAATGGTGCGATTTCAGGTTGTATTTGGGTAACAAAAAAAGTATAGGATGCGGTTAACTCTTCTTTTCGGGTATCTATTGTCATTCGTATGTATCGCCACGCTGCATCTTCCTCTAGAACAGCGTCCAACTCGCTTCGATTCTCAAGCCACCTTTCAAATTCATCTTTTGTTTCAATTTTTCTAGACAACAGTTCCTCGTAATAGGGCTTAATAACTTCCCATGAATCTATAACCAAGTTATTCGAGATGTATTTGCGTGGCAATCTTTCAATTTTCATTTTTTCGAGTAAAAAAAAAGTCGGTTTAATCCCGACTTTCAAATTTGAGTTAACGTGATTTATTTTCCTCTGCTAGAGCCGGTTTTTACAGCTGAAACTTTTTTTGAAGCGGCTGGCTTTGCAGCTTTGTTCTTGTCAGTGGTCGCTTTAGCTTTGGGAGCTGCTTTCTTGGTGGTTGATGATTTCTCCTCTTTGGAAGCTTTCTTGGTAGTTTTTTCCTCTTGGACATCCTCTGTGGCCTCAGATTTCAGGTTTCCTGTGCTATGCAATAAATTATACCATTGAAACAATTTTTTTATGTCCGAAGAATAGACACGCTCCTTGTCATAATTTGGTATGATTTCAAGAATATATTTTTGTAAAACACTTTGGTCTTCTTTGTGTGAAATACATTCTTTGCCACCCTCCTTTTTGTAGATTTCTTCAAAAATCTCCTTCAGAGGTTTGTCTTCATCATAGGTGTAAATGCTTATGTCCTCCAATGCGGAAATGCGATCAGAAGCGTAAGCTGGAAATCGTTTTTTATCTAATAGAGATTCTACGATTACGCTGTTTTTTCCTTGAGTTACAACTTTGAAAAGACCCGGTTTTCCGGAGATGGCAATAATACCTGATAAGTTCATTTGAAAAAATTTGAGTTCAAAAATATAAATTCTTGAGGTATAATTACATTTTGATGAATTTAGAATGCCAAATTTCACCCTTTACAAGAACTTCTATGTAGTATACGCCTTGTTCTAGATGACTTATTTCCCAGTCCTCGGTATTTGAACTATTAACGAATACTTTTTTACCTGCGGCATCAAAAAATCGAATTTCATCTGTTAATTCCGGAAGATTCACTCGAATTATACTGTGTGCTGGATTTGGATAAAGTAAAAGAATTTTCTCGTTTTCCTCCAATCCCATAATTACGGTATAAGGTTCTGTTTCGGAGATACATCCTTCTTGACTTACGCTGTAACATGTATATGTGCCGTAAGGCGGTGAAATTACAAGTGTAGAGCTCGTTGCACCAGGAATATCCACTCCATTAAGAGTCCATTGGTAGTTTGAAAAAGAGGAGGTAACGAGTGTATTTCCAATCTGAGTAATAGGAAGAATTGGCTGTCCCTCCAATTGAATGACAGTGAAAGTGTCGGTTCGTGCCGAGCATCCTTTTTGATTGTACACGGTTGCCCAATATTCACCAGGCGAAGCAATGAGTGCAGTCGTTCCAATGCTGTCATTTGACCAATAAGCTGTGGTCAAATTATCTGTGGAGCTTGCTGATAGTGGGATTGGGGTTGCACACATTCCCGTATCACCGTTAACAGTGGCTGTAAACTCATTGGTAAGTAGGAGGTTTAGTGCGTGGGGTTTACCAAATCCGTAGGAATTGTTTGGAACAACTCCGGTGTATTGGTCTGTAAAAGCTGTGTTAATCAGGTCATTTTTGAATGTGGAAAAACTTGCTTTTCCGCATTTTTCAAGGTAGAGTGCTGCTATTCCTGCTACGACAGGCGAAGCCATGGAGGTCCCTCCGTTTCTTAAGTGATATCCACCATTGTCGAGCACATTGTTGTATGAAGAATTGTTCACCATCCACATAGGAGCCGCACCAAAGCTCAAATCTCCTGTAGCAGTGACGTCTGGCTTTATTACGTTGTGCCTGTTCGGCCCCTTACTCGAGTTTAAACTCAATTTTCCAGATGGTACCAAATCGGTAAATCCGTTAAAGAAATTTCCATTTTTGTCAATGTATGATATCCTGTTTTTAACATTTCCTACTGAGATTACTTTTTCAGAGCAATTCCATGATGAGACAATTGTTTGAAGGGTGTCCGGCATCATGTAATTGAATATAGGCGGATATTGTGTAAATGAAGGCAAGATGCTTACCATGTCATTCAACTGAAGGAATGTACTTCCTGTCCACGCATCGAAGCTTCCTGATCCGGTTACCTTCAATGAGTAATAATAGAAGGTAGTATCCACGTTAGAAAAGAAATACTGAATGTGAAGGTTTTGGTCGATATACTCTGGATAGATTTCCACCGTTGCGATTCTGTTTCCATTGTTCCAAAGAGTGTCATAAATAACACCATCAATTCCCGTATTCGCTGCTCTGTAGTCGGTAACAGCACGTTCCGCAAAGTCACCGAAAGATTTGTTTGCCCCAAGTGCGTATTCCCAATTAGCTTGTGATGAATCAGTCCAAAGATCCATGTATATGGTATTGGCTCCAAGCTGACTTGAGGGATTCGACAACATCCAAACAAAGGAGGTGTCAGCATCTATTTCACCTCTGACATGATATTTTCCCCATTGTCCGGAATTTCCTGCTGCACATACAACGACTCTTCCATTTTTAGAAGTTAGCAGTTCTTCGATATACTCTGATGCAGGATCGTTCCCATCGTGACTACCTAAGTATGTTCCTAAGCTAAGATTTACCACAGCTGGCTTACCAAGGGAATCCGCTACTTTAAAAATATAGTCACAAGCATCTGCAATGGAAAGGGTCCAGTTCTGGAGGTTAAAATTTGTCTCAACCACGATCAGATCAGCATCAGGTGCAAATCCTTTGTTGGTGCCATTTGCAAGACCATTTCCTGTAGCCATTCCGGTTACGGTTGTTCCATGGGCAGTCGAGTTTTCAGTACTCGTACAAATTCCGGCATTAATGGCGGCACTGTCCCAAACAATTCCATAATAGTAGGGGGGAGGAACAAAACCTCCTAGATTTGTAGAATGATCCCAATATCTTAAAACTCTTGTTTTTCCATTGGGGAGTTTGAAATCAGGGTGCGACCAATCAAGTCCCTGATCAACAATTCCAACGATTACTCCTTTGCCTGTGTATGAAGATGACAATCCGTTCGTGCCTTCATGTACCTCACGCGCATGGTGTCGAACGACTGCTGAATCAGCTAAAGTCATAGGAGGAGCAAACTCAAAATAAAATCTTTTGAGCTCCCCAGATTTCGTCTTTTCGTCGATCCAAGTAGGGGTGCAGCTGATAAAAATCCAATTTGAGCTGGCGTATTTTTCTGCGATCTTTTCACGTGCTAAAAGTATTCTGGTACTACTATCGTTAGGTACGCAAAATGTTGTTACCTGATTAGGTTGTTCGGTGAAATACTTCTCAAAACCAAATCTTGACGTCTGTGCTATGAGTTTGGTTCGAGAAAAAAAGATGACTAAAAAAAGTAACCAGAATATGGATTGTCGTTTCATGATATACTTTGTAAGACCATACATGTAATGTAAAGATAGTGTATAACTGCGGTTTTTAAGGTGATACATTCAAAGTTTATTTCTAAATTCGAAACGTTAACAGAAAAAGATCAAATGAAAAATTTTAAAAGATTCCTATCCCTTTTCGCATTTCTAATTGGGATATCAAGTTTCGCTCAGTCACAGGACAGCGAAATTCTCAATTGGTACAATGGAAAAGGGCCCGGCATGGAGACAGAGGCGGCCTACAAACTATTGAAGAGTAAAAAGTCAAGTACAGTGGTGGTGGCTGTGATCGACTCCGGAGTTGACATTGAGCATGAGGACCTTAAGGGAAAGATTTGGACCAATACGGATGAAATCCCCGGAAATAAAATAGATGACGATAAGAACGGATATGTAGATGATTACTACGGTTGGAATTTCTTGGGGAATTCCAAAGGCGAAAATTTGAATGAAGCATGCCTAGAAAAAACACGTATACTAAAGGCGCTGGCTAAAAAGTTTGAGGATGTTGATCCTGCCAACCTGTCTGAAAAAGAAAAAGAGGAATATGCCTTGTATGAAAAAGTGAATACTGAAGTTCAGTCTGAAATGGAAATGTACTCATCTTATCTTGGTCAGATCGACATGGTAAACATGATGATCGATCAGGTGCCCTCAATTGTTGGGAACGCTATCGGAAAGACGAATTACACCATTAAGGATCTCGAAAAATGGAAGCCCGCGGATGAGCAGATGCAGCAATTAAAGGATTTTGCCATGGCGATAGCAACCGGAGAGCTTACTAAAGAGGTTATGGCTGAGCAGAAAGAAACGATTGAACGAATGGTTAATTTTAACTTGAATTTAGAGTATGATGACCGCGCGTTGATTGGCGATGATCCATCAAACATCAATGATCGAAATTATGGAAATCCCGATGTGGAAGGTCCTGATGCTCTTCACGGAACACATGTGAGTGGTATAATCGCTGCTGTACGTGGAAATGGACTAGGAGGCGATGGTGTAGCAGAAAATGTGCTAATTATGCCGGTGCGTGCGGTTCCTAATGGCGATGAGCATGATAAAGACATTGCGCTCGCAATACGCTATGCAGTTGACAATGGGGCTCAGGTAATTAATATGTCCTTTGGAAAAGGGTATTCTCCAATGGCAAAAGATGTTCATGAGGCATTCAAATATGCTGATTCAAAAGGAGTTTTACTAGTACATGCTGCGGGAAATGACAGCAAGGATGTTGATGTTGAAAAGAGTTTTCCTACATCTATGTATGAGTTTCAGACTCAGCCTTTGGACCACTTTTTAACTATCGGTGCTTCGACAAGGTTTGCGAAAGAAAAACTTGCGGCAGATTTTTCAAACTTTGGAAAGACCAAAGTAGATGTATTTGCTCCAGGATATGAAATCTTCAATACTGTTCCGCAAAGCGCATATAAAAAACTCCAAGGAACGTCTATGGCAGCTCCTATGGTTGCCGGTGTTGCAGCAATGCTAAAGAGTTATTTTCCTTCTTTGTCAATGAAGGAAATCAAGGAGGTTATTTTGAAATCAGCGAAGCCTTACAAAGGAACGAAACAGATTAAACCGGGAACAGAAGATTTGGTAGATTTTGCAACCTTATCTGTTACAGGAAGTGTGGTGAATGTAAAGAATGCTGTGACTATGTGTATGGCACTGGAGAAATCCAAGTCATCAAAATAATGAATGAAGTATAATTTCAAGGCTGTCCCTCGGGATGGCCTTTTTTATTTTTGTCAAAATGAAAGCTAAATTGATTTTAAACGTGTTTGTCGGTCTGTTCTTAATACACAGCTTACTTGCCCAATCAAATCCTGATTCTCTGGTAGATCAGTGGCATAAGGCTGCATCCAATGCTGATTTCGATGGCTATTTCAAACTTACTTCAGATGATTTTGTTTTCCTAGGTACCGCGCCGGGTGAACGTTGGACAAGAACGGAATTTGAAGCATTCTCAAAGCCCTATTTCGATCGTGGGAAAGCGTGGGATTTTAAACCTTCAAATCGCAAGTGGATGTATTCCGAAAATCGAAAGATAGCCTGGTTTGATGAAGATTTGGAAACTTGGATGAGAGGTTGCCGAGGAAGTGGAATTCTTGTTAAAAAACATGGGAAATGGGAACTTTGCTATTACAACCTAACCGTTCTAATTGAAAATGAGAAAATGAAAGAATTCATTGAACTACGAGACGCGCCGCTTCCTAAGAAATAAATTCTAAAAATCTTTTCAGTTTCCTTTCGCATGATCAGCAAGAAATTGCTGAAGTCCAATGTCTGTTAGCGGATGTTTTGCAAGCGCCTTTATTGCGCTTAGAGGACCTGTCATGACATCTGCGCCGATTTCTGCGCACTGAATGATGTGCATGGGGTGACGAACAGATGCTGCAAGAATTTCTGTATCAAAAGAATAATTGTTATAGATTGTTCGAATCTGAGCAATTAGATCTATTCCATTGGTTGAAACGTCATCAAGTCTTCCTAAAAATGGTGAGATGTAGGTCGCACCGGCTTTTGCTGCCAGCAAGGCTTGACCGGCAGAAAATATGAGGGTACAGTTAGTTTTAATTCCTTTACCCGAAAAATACTTGATGGCTTTAATTCCTTCCGGAATCATTGGGATTTTAACAACTATGTTTGTGTGTAAAGAGGCAAGATGCAGTCCTTCTTTTACCATTCCTTCATAGTCCGTCGCAATGACCTCCGCACTAACCGGGCCATCCACAATGTCGCAAATTGCAAGGTAGTGATTCAGGATGTTTTGTTCCCCCGTGATGCCCTCTTTCGCCATAAGCGAGGGATTCGTTGTAACTCCGTCAAGAATTCCTAAATCATTAGCTTCTTTTATATCATTTAGATTGGCAGTGTCAATGAAGAATTTCATAGTATATTTTTTGATAAAATTAAAATTTGACAACTCTCGAAAAGATTTATCCAGATAGAATTTCTAAAGTTTTTTTGAACAAATATGTTAATTTTAACTTATCAACATTATTCAAATGGGATGCCTTCAGGTTTTGTTAGCGATAGTGTTTCCACCCTTAGCCGTAGTTGATAGGGGCTGTGGCTCAGTTGCAATTGTTTTGATACTTACACTCGTGGGCTGGGTTCCGGGGGTGATTGCCGCTTTAATTATTTTGAATAGTCCCCGAAGGTAAAAAAAGAGGGGTAAGCTACTCGTATCGCACCGCTACAACCTCATACCTTTGCTACGTTCCCGTCCTGGAGGAGTCAGAGGGAGCTGGTCGTACAAGACTTACCCCATGCAAATGTAATGACTTTTCTGAAGTATAAAAGTTAAAGGTGCATTTCTTCAACAGAATTCATGCATATTTCATCAGGGTGAACTACAAATGAAGAAAATCTTTCTTGGCCAAAAGCTCGACTTCAGATTCACGATAGTCAGGATCATCCACACAACAATCTACCGGACATACAGCAGCGCACTGAGGCTCATCATGGAAACCAACACATTCTGTGCATTTGTCATGTGTAATGTAATACGTGTCCATGGCCACTGGATCGTTTGCCTGATCAGCCAAGAGGTCATTACCGTCAAGCGTTGTAATCATTCCTGCAAGTGAGGTACCATCTGAATAGCGCCACTCGGCACCTCCTTCGTAAATGGCATTGTTTGGACATTCAGGCTCGCAAGCCCCACAGTTAATACATTCGTCTGTGATCATTATAGCCATACTCGAAAAATTTAGTACAAATATAGCAACCGATAAGTTCAAGAATTGTTCAATCAGGTAAAATTTAATTGTTTTATGACCGTATTTTTGTGTCATGTATAAAAATCGGCTTGCGCATGCCTTTGGTCTTCTTGGTGATTTAATGGAATTATTTGGTTCCGAAAAAGAGTGGCCCGGGTATTCCTGTGGACTAACACTCGTGGAATTTCAAAATTTTAATTCTTTAATTAATAAACAAATACATTCCAACGGATGGTTTACACCAGAGAACGTGCGGAAATCCCTCCTCGCACTTTCTGTACAATTAAACGAAGGCCGACTTCATGAATGGACCTCTTTGTACCAGGAGGCGCGAACATCTAAAAGAGTAGCGCTCATCATGGCGGGGAATATTCCGTTGGTTGGATTCCATGACTTTTTGTGTGTGCTCATTTCTGGTCATTCTGTAGTCGTTAAGCTGAGCTCAGATGACCGATTCTTACTTCCCGCACTTTCAGAATTTTTAGTCAAATTAGAACCGTCGCTTCATTACAAAATCATCTTCACCAGTGGCAGAATCGGGGAGGTAGATGCCGTAATTGCCACAGGGAGTGATAATTCTGCTGTTTATTTTGAGCAATACTTTGGGAAATACCCTCATATTTTCCGAAAGAACAGAACTTCCGTTGCAGTATTGGACGGGGCAGAATCTACCGAAGAGTTGATTTTGTTGGGAAAGGATATTTTCGAATATTTTGGTCTGGGTTGCAGAAATGTATCTCATTTGTTGCTTCCGAATGACTATAATTTCGATTCGTTTTTCGAGTCCATTTATGGTTATTCAGAAATTATTCAACATAATAAATATGCCAATAACTACGACTATCAGAAGGCTGTACACTTGTTGAACAATATTTCCCTTCTGGATAATAATTTTGTGCTATTAAGAGAAACGAAGGAGTTATTCAGTCCCTTGGGCATGATACATTATCATTATTTCAATTCTCAAAGGGAGGTTGATGAATATCTCAAGTTAAATGAAAATAAAATTCAGGCTAGTGTAGGACATGGCTATATCCCTTTTGGTCAGGCGCAGTCTCCTCAATTGTTAGATTATGCCGATGGAATTGACACGATGAGCTTTCTTCAGAATCTTTAACTGAATTTTTTACTCCTTTGAATCAACGTGACCTACCGGTCAAGCAGTAGCTCTGGATTTGTGCACTTTTCGCGATAAGTTTGTTTGAACCTCTTCAAGCGTCAGATGTAAAAGAGGGAGTGTTCATTTAAAACCTAGAAATCATGACAGCACTTATTTTAATTATTGCAGCAGTTGCCGGAGTATCCTTGTATGACTATTTTCTCACAAGTTCGTGGCAACAGGTAACCTCCGACACGCGAAACGATGTCGTCTTTGAAAGTCGAAACAGGGAGTATGGTGCCTTTGTTATACGCAGGGACTACAACAGAAATTTACTATTTATCATGGGTGGAGTACTCTGCAGTGTCGGGGTGCTTTATGCGGGATATGCAAGCTTCAGAAAGGTTCCAGAGTCTAGTTTGCTTCATAAGCCAGTATTGCAAGAAGTATCTACGATTATTCAGTTTGCACCAAAAGAGAAACCATTGGTTCAGCCAGAAAAACAAATTAAGCAAGCTTCTGCACCAAAATCTGAGGCAATGACTGAACCAAAAGTGGTAGACAAACCTTTGGAGATAACTCCAATCAAACCTCAAGAAATTCTTCAAACTACTGTGGTTACATCAACAGGAGGGACAGGTGATCCTTTTTCTTCAGGCGGAGTAGGCTCAGGTGGAGGTGATGGGGGAGGGAAACCAAACGAAAAACCATTGGAACCAGATTATTTTCCTGAAATTGAGGCAGAATTCCCAGGAGGTATGTTGGCTCTTACAGCATTCATTCAAAAAAACCTTGAATACCCGCAATCCGGCATTGAAACTGGAGCACAAGGCAAATGCTATCTTCGTTTTGTGGTAGGTCAGGATGGTTCGATAAGCTCAGTGCAAATTCTGCGTGGTGTTCACGGTTGTTCGGACTGCGATAAAGAGGCCGTGCGCGTTCTGAAAAGTATGCCTCGATGGAAACCAGGGAAAAGTAAAGGTCGTGACATCCCATCTTATTTTGATCTGCCGATAAACTTTTCGTTGGAGTAAACTGTTTAATCGACGAACTATGCAGTTAAACCCGCCGAAAACACTTGTTAATAAAAAGGTAAAATTGGTTGTTTTTCGGATTGAAAGTTTTTTGCTATGTTTGGCACCTAATTGTTAATCGAACAAACATTAAATTTTAAGCTATGAGCAACAAAAAAACATCAGGAGGTTTTTCATCTCTTATGGCCGTTCTTGCCATCGTAATTTCCCTAGTCGCGGGAGTAATCATTTACAAATACATTTTTGGAGATCCAGGAAACTTTGTGGACAGAGACCCAAATGGTGAGCCTTTGGAGGGCAACTTAATGGGAACCATCTACAAAGGAGGTTTTATTGTGCCAATTTTGGTTGCGGTAAACATCATCATTATTATTTTCTCAATTGAGCGTTTTGTTACCTTGGCAAAAGCGGCAGGGAAAGGCCGTGTGAATAAATTTGTTGAAGATATTAAAGGGAAACTCGAAAGAAAAGAGATTACTGAGGCTATCGAAGAGTGTGATAAGCAACAAGGTTCTTTGGCTAATGTAATGCGCGCAGGATTGGAAAAGTACGATCACATTAAAGGAGATTCAGAAATGAACAAAGAGCAAAAAGTAGAGGCCTTGAAAAAAGAATTGGAAGAGGCTACTGCATTAGAATTGCCTATGTTGTCTAAAAATTTGGTTATCCTTTCTACTTGCGCTTCTATTGCTACCTTGATCGGTCTTATCGGTACGGTAATGGGGATGATCCGTTCATTTGCTGCGATGAGTCACGGCGCACCTGATACTGCTCAGTTGGCAACAGGTATCTCTGAGGCCTTGATCAACACGTTCTTTGGAATTGCCGGTTCAACGATTGCGATCATCATGTACAATTTCTTCTCTACTAAGATTGACGCGATGACATATAGTATTGATGAAGCTTCCTTTACAATAGTTCAGGATTTCTCAGCATCAAACAAATAATTGAAGGAATACCTCACAATTTAAAGGAAGGAAGATGCCTAAGATTAAAATGCCTAAAAGCTCCCCGTCTATCGACATGACGCCGATGGTGGACTTGGCTTTCCTGCTTGTGACGTTCTTCATGCTTGCCGCCTCTTTTCGCTCTAGCGAACCTGTAGAAGTGGACGTCCCTTCGAGTATCAGTGACAAGATTATCCCAGAGAATGTGGTGCTTGTTACTATTGATAGAGGAGGACGTGTTTTCTTCAACATGTCTGATCCTGAGGCGAGACGTGAACTTTTGATGAATATGGCGGGTAAATACAAAGTTGGTTTTTCGGATGAACAAATCAGCAAATTTACCTTCATGTCAAGTTTTGGATGTACTATGCAGGAATTGCCGGGATACATTGACATGCCGGCAGAAGCCAGGAAAAACCTGAATACAAAAGGAATTCCTTTTGACTCTACAAACAACCAATTACGTGACTGGATTAATTTTGGCAATATGGCAGCGCTCAACTCCGGAAGGACTTCTTTCGAAGAGGCTAAAATGAAAGGGGATACTCCTGATCCCAATGATTTCAAGCCTAAATTTACACTTCGTGTGGATAACAAAGCGTTGTACGTGCATGCTCAGAATGTGATCAATGTCTTCCGTGATTTGGATTTGAATAATTTGAATTTTATCACTTCGATGGAGATGGCTCCGTTGTAAAAAAATAAATTATGGCAGAAATTGCAGAAGGCGGCGGTGGCGGTGGCCACCAGAAAGGGAAGAAAAGAGCCAAGAAAAGTTCTACCAGAGTCGATATGACACCAATGGTTGACCTTGCGTTTCTATTATTAACTTTCTTCGTACTTACCTCTACTTTCAGCAAGCCGAAGGTAATGAGTCTCGTGTATCCTGCGAAACCTGAGGATATCGTTCCGGAGGAGCAACCAAAAATCAATAATGCGATTACCTTTTTGCTCTCGGAGGATAAGATCTTTTACTATTCTGGTCAGTATTATCCCGAAAGTGCACCCGGGCCAAAAGGTCCTACAGTATTGGAGGAAACTGATTTCAGTGCCAAAGGTATTCGGAAGTTACTTGCAGACAGAAACGCATTTGTTTTGAAAGGAAAAGAAGGGTTGGATAAGAAACTGAAAGCAAAACAAATACAAGACAGTACGTATCTTCGAATGCTGATTGATTTCAAAAAGGACCCAGACGCGTTGAAAGTACTTGTTAAAACGGACGACAAAGCCACATGTAAGAATTTCATTGATTTGATCGATGAACTCAAGATTGCAGAAATAGGTGTGATTGCCCCGGTTGACATTCTTGCAAGTGAACTGGAATTAGTCAAGGAAAAAGTTAAATGATATGGAAGTTATTTTAGCAATAATTGGTCTGGTTGCAGGAATTACCTTGTATGATTACTTCACAGCAAGGTCCTGGCAGCAAGTAACGTCTGACATCAGGAACGAAATGGTTTTTGACGGTCGTAACCGCTCATATGGAGCATATGTTCTACGTACGGAATATGATAAGCGCTTAATGTTGATTATGTTCTCACTGCTTGCCTTCATAGGGCTTTCCTACGGGACATATATTTTCATTAAGAATTTACCTGAAGAGAAATTACCTCCACCTCCGGTAGATACTTCACAGTTTACAGTTCAGGCACCTCCAGTAGAAGAAGATACACCGCCACCACCACCGGAAGAACCACCACCACCAATGGAAAAAACGGTTGCGTTTACACCTCCTGTTGTGGTTGATATTCCTGTGGAAGATCAAATTCCAATTCAGGAAGATATGGAAGATACGAAGGCGAGTAATGAAACCAATGAAACAGATAATGTTACTTGGGAAGTTCAGCCGGATGTTGAGGTTGTTCAGGAAGTTGAGCAGAAAGAACCGGAAATCTACACCTATGTAGATGAAGAGGCAGAATATCCTGGAGGATATCCTGCAATGGTAGCATTCTTTCAAAAGAACCTTAATTATCCACAAGTTGCTCAGGAAAACAATATCCAGGGAAAATGCTATGTTAAATTTGTCGTGAATGGTAACGGATCAGTTTCCAGTGTGCAAGTGGAACGTGGAATTGCAGGGTGTCCTGAGTGTGATAAAGAGGCAATTCGTTTGGTTAAAATGATGCCGGGATGGAAGCCTGGAAAAGTGAATGGTAAAAGTGTTCCTTCGTGGTTCCGTTTACCGATAAACTTTGCTTTGGAGTAATAGCGATTTTTTTTAAGTATCCCCGATAGATTATTTCTTTCGGGGATTTTTTTTAGATTTTATGTTAAGTTTCAACGGTATTTTATCTTTTTTCATGATCCTCATTTGTGTGGTAATGGCTGGATTTTTTCTGTTTACGGATGTGATGAAGGAAAATCTTTTTGGAACCAAAAGAGTCGTATTTATTATTGTCCTGTTGATGTATGCACTTTTCAGAACTTATCGGTTGATATTAGTTTTACGTGAACAAAAAGAGGATAGCAAATGAAAATAATAATTAATTCTCTCATCGTATTTTTAGTGCTCGCAGTGATTTCATGTGAAAACAATGGTAGGGTGGGCTTTGAAACTGATACGCACGGCAGGGGAAAGGCCCTAGTTATGATTGAGGAATCATTTAAACCACTTTTCGAGACGAGTATTTATACCTTTGAAAGTCAGTTTCCTCACGCCGACATTCTACCTTCATACATGTCTGAAGGTGAGATTATTAATGCTTTTTTTGAACGAAAAGTCAAAACGATCTGTATCACAAGAGATTTTACAGAGCAGGAGAAAATTCGATTGAAAAAAATGAATATTGAAGTTCGCAGTGACAGGATTGCTTATGACGGTGTGACATTGATTGTAAATCCTGAAAATCCCGATTCGACGATTACAGTAGATAAGCTGAAGCGAATTATATCTGGGAAGGATTCCATTTGGCCGGGATTGGGTAAAAAGATCAATGTAGTGTATGATCAAGTGAACTCTGCAAACTTCAATTACCTAAGGAATTTGGTGGGTTCAGCAAATTTTCCGTCTAATATTTTTGCTGTGAAGTCAAATGTAGAGGTTATAAATTATGTCAAAAAGAATAAAGGTGCGTTAGGAATCATTGGACTCAATTGGATCAGTGACCAAGATGATTTTGATGTCAAAGATTTTGTGAGAGGATTGAAGGTAATGGCAGTGGCAGAAAATTCCACAAAACCACATTTCAAACCGTATGCAGGTGTGATTTACACCAGAGAATATCCTTTACGCAGAGAAATATGGATGATCAATAAAGCAAAACGCTCTGGGATTCATACAGGTTTTGTTCTTTTTATGATAGGAGAGAAGGGACAAACGATCATTACGAAATCTGCATTGGTACCTGCCACAGCTCCGGTGAGATTGATTCAGTTGAATACTCAGTAATATGTTATGTTAAAGAGTTTATTGATTTTCCTGTTAGTTGTTTATACGTTCAACGTTTTTTGTCAAGAAGAATCTTCTTCTCAAAATACTGAAGAGATTTTTACGTTTGTGGATGAAGAAGCAGAATATCCGGGTGGATTAGACAGAATGGCCCAATATATATCCAGAAATTTCCGCTATCCAACTAGGGCAATTGAGGAAGGGATAGAAGGAAGGATCTTTGTTCTTTTTGTAATCAATAAAAGAGGGAAAGTGACAAAAGCATCCATCGAGAAGGGGTTGCCTGAATGCCCTGAATGTGAAGAAGAAGCATTAAGGATAATTAATGGTATGCCGAAATGGAAGCCTGCTAGGAAAAATGGTCGAAAGGTAAATTGTTATTTCAGGTTACCATTAAATTTCGCCTTGGAATGATTTAAATCGTAATGCGTATTAAATATTCAAGTAGGAGTTTTAATTTTGGCAAGGCAATTGTAATAACCGATCCAACGAAAATTTAACAAATTTTAAAATGAAGAAAATCGCACTTTTATCCTTGTTGTTTTGTTCAGGTCTGAACGCACAAACCCTGAAAGACGCAATCTATAAAACGGACAATGAACGTTTCTCAGAGGCATCCATGGAATTCAGATCACTCGTAGCAAAAGAACCTACTGGCTGCAATTATTTCTATTATGGGGAAAATTTCCTCGAATGGGGCGAGTTGGATTCAGCAATGGTTACCTGGAAGACCGGAGCTGAAAAAGACGCGTTAGCTCCAATGTCAATGGTGGCAAAGGGGAAAATGTTATGGTTACAAGGAAACAAAGATGCGGCTAAAGCTGAATTCACTAAAGCGTTGACAGCAACTAAAAATAAGAATGCAGAGATCATGCGTGCCATCGCCGAAACGTATATCGAGTCTGAAAACAAAAGCCTTGATGAAGCAATCGCTTTACTTGAAACCGCGACTAAATTGGATCCCAAGAGTGAAGATGGTCATTTGTTGATGGGGGATGCTCTATTGGAAAAAACACCTACAAATGGTAGTCCGGCAATTGTCAGCTACAAGAAAGTTCTTGAGATCAATCCAAAATCTCCCAGAGGAATCGTTCGTATTGCTAAGTTGTATCAACGTGCACAGAATTATGAGGAGGCGAACAAATATTACCAAGAGGCCAAGGCTGTTGATGCTACATATGCTCCTGCATATAGGGAAAATGCTGAATTGTTTATGCTTTTCAAGCAAAATGCAAAAGCTATTGAAAACTGGAAAAAGTATCTTGAATTGAACAACAGTGATGAGGCTCGATATCGTTTTGCTACTGCCATGTACTCCGGAAAGCAGTATTGTGAAGTCATCCCTGAGATTGAAGGTTTGCAGGTGAAAGGCTTTAACAATTTCTACATGGAGCGAATGTTGACGTATTCTTACTATGAGTGCGGGAAGGATACTGAATCCGCGAAGCAAGGGTTGGCAGCGTCTGATCGCTTCTTTAAGATGGCACCGTCAGACAAAATTATATACAAAGACTACAAGTACCGAGGCTTATTCCTTTCAAAATCAGGAAGTGATTCACTTGCGATTATTGAATTGGAAAAAGCCATCGCAGGAAATGAAGAGGCGACAAAAGAATTGTCTGCAGATATCGCTAAACTTTATGGAAAACTGAAGAAGTTCGATAAAGTAATTCAAATTTATGAAGCTAAAAAGACGTACGGAGCATTAACGGCGACAGAACAATTCGATTTGGGTAATGCTTACTTCAAGGGGCCAAAAGATTATGTGAAAGCTGACACCGCTTTTGCAGTTGTCTTGTCTTTATCTCCTACATATTATCCTGCTGCGTATTACCGTGCAAGATGTGCGTATACCTTCGATCCGAATAAAGAAAAGTGGCTTGCCAAGTCTTATCTTGAAAGGGTAGTTGAGCTGGTCAAACCAGAAGAGCGTGCATCTAAAAACAATAAACCAATTGTAATAGAGGCTGCGAAATATTTGGGTGATTATTATGTGAATTCAGCAGAGAAGAATGTGGAAAAAGCGAAAATGTATTGGAGTATTGTTAAAGAGCTTGATCCAGCAGACAAACAAGCCGAAGCATACTTTAAGAAAAATGGTCAGTAAGAAGTTGACCTACTTTTATGAAATCAAGAGCCGAAAGGCTCTTTTTTATTTATAAATATGTATAAATGAGATTGGAGAATTGTTGGATCCGAGCTTTGTCTCCGAGTTCTTTTGCCTCATTTAGCCCTGTAATGTAAAAGTCCAGTGCTTCCTGATTCCGGCCTTGTGCAGCTGATAGATCTCCCATCTCCAAATAATACAGTAGACCTGCATCATTCTTTTCTTGTGTTGTTGTCCTGTTCATACAGTGTTGTTTACAGTGACAAAATAACTGCCGGAGTATTAAATTAACGTTATCAAGACGCTAACGTTTAATTAAAAAGGCCCCCGTTTGGGAGCCTTTACATCAATAGGTTTATCGTTGGCTTATTTAACTATATCCATCTCTCCCACGATATGGGATGCTCCGGAAAATTTATCAATTAACCATAGCACATAGCGAATATCTACATTGATCGTACGTTGTAGGTTCTTATCAAAGATGACATCTCCTGCCATTGCTTCTATATTTCCGTCGAAAGCAAGACCAATCAATTCTCCTTTGCCATTAAGTACTGGCGAACCAGAGTTTCCACCTGTAATGTCGTTGTCTGATAAGAAGCAAACGGGCATATAGCCATTTTTATCGGCATATTGACCATAATCTTTGTTCTTATGCATTTCCAGCATGCGTGCAGGAAGGTCGAATTCTGCATCTCCAGCCTTATATTTCTTCACGAGACCATCCATTGTGGTATAGAAATTCACTTTCGCATCATTTCTCTTGTCTGCGGGCAATGATCTGACTTTCCCATAAGTTAATCGCAAGGTTGAATTAGCATCCGGGTATTTGATTGGTGCCAATTTGGACTCACGTAAGCCTTCCACTAAAAGACGGAAAGAAGCCTGGAAATCATTCTGAGCTTTTGTGATCTCTTCCGATCTATTCATTAAATGCGAAAGTAAATCAGAAGACAACATGAAGAGTGGGTCATTCGTTACAAGGGCTTCAGACGGAAGATCAAGAAAAGCCATCAGTTTTTCCTCAGAGGTAAATAAGCTGAGAGCAAACAATGAATTCACATATTTCTCATAGTCTGACCCAATTTTTTTGACGCTCGGTGCGATTTCGTATCCCACAGATTTTGTTGCATACAATGCAAGTTGAGCCTTCAATATATCTTTTTCAGCAGGAAGATAAAGTTCTTCAAAGAATGCTTTGATTCCAGCTTCAAGGTCAGGTCTCATTTTAGCGCGATCTTCAACACTAGCAGCGGCATAAGAGGAGAGTTGTTTCCCAAGAGATCTTGAGATGGTACCAAATGCTGATGTCCTCAATAATTGTTGAAGATAATTGTCGTGACGGGCTTTTTCATTTGTCAACTTGTAATAATTGTTGATCGTGGCTATGACATTACCGTATTTAGCTTTATTCGCAGCTTTGTTCGCCCATTTATTAAACTTCGCCTCTTGTTCTGCTTTTGCTTTTGCTGTCTGGAACTTTGTCAATGCGTCGATCATTCCCTGGCGGTTTTTCCAATAATTCGCTACGCCAGCGTATTTAGAGGCATAAATAAGGTTCACGGCTTCGCTTTTATCCATGTATTTTTTCATCTGGTCCATACCTGTCTTTGAACCTTCTACCCAGGCTGGATAAGCAAATTTCACGTTTTGTTCAATACCACCTGCAGGCATCCATCTATTCGTACGCCCAGGATACCCCAGGATCATAGCGAAGTCATTCTCTTTGACTCCTTGCAGGTTCACTTTTAAATGGTATTTTGGTTTTAAAGGAACGTTACTCACGGAATAGTCTGCCGGATTTCCATTGCCGTCTGCATAGATTCTGAACATAGAGAAATCTCCCGTATGTCTCGGCCATTCCCAGTTGTCAGTATCACCTCCGTATTTACCAACGCTTTCAGGCGGAGTGCCGACTAAACGAACATCTTTGTAGTCTTGATAAACAAAATAGTAGTATTCGTTCCCCTGAAAGAATGAACGAACAGATACTGTATATTTTCCTCCTTCATTGTTTTCCTTTTCGATTAAAGCAATCTCTGCATTGATGGCTTTCTCACGGTCTGCCTCAGACATTCCTAAATTCACCTTGCCTAATATTCGTTTTGATACATCATCCATACGAACAAAGAATCGCACATAAAGGCTCTTTGGCTTTAACTCATCTTTTCGTGTTGCTGCCCAGTAACCATTTTTCAAATAATTATGCTCCGGTGTAGAAAGTTCTGCAATTGCATCATATCCACAGTGGTGATTTGTGAGGAGTAAACCGTCTTTGGAAATAACTTCAGCCGTACATCCTCCATTGAATTGAACAATCGCATCTTTCAATGAATGATTGTTGATTGAGTAAATCTCTTCAGCAGAGAGCTGTAGCCCCATTTTCTGCATGTCTCTGTGATTCAAGCGATCAATGAACATGAGGAACCACATTCCTTCGTCAGCTCGAACAAACGAACCGATCATCACCAATATGGCGATCAATGAAATTTTAAATTGCTTCATTTTATTGAGTAAAAAAGTTGAAGGCTAAAAATACCAACAATTTCAATAACTCAACCTTCAATAATCACTTATTCGAACCGCTTATCTGAAAATGAGTTCATCTGCAAACAGCCAGGTGTCGCTCCCAGCACCAAGATGCCAGGAAGGGCATTTGCCATAATTCTTTGCCGTTATACGAATCTTTTTGATTCCTTTCTTGGTTAAGTGCTTTCGATAAAATTCTTTTTTCATAGCAGGAATATAAGTGCTAAAACTCGGTATCATTTCAGGAGTAGTTGCATTAGAGGCAAAACTGACATTGGTAAATATCTTTTGTAAGGACTCAAAATGGTCGCCATCATATGAAACCTCAATCTGAATTTCAGAAGGGAAAAATATCCAAGATTTCATGTCTTGCAAACAACTAATCCCAATTTCCGAAAGCACCCTTGCGGAGTCAAAGGTCACTTCTGCAACAAGGTCCTGTGCCCAGTATCCCTGAAACTCGCCTGTTCTGAATTCATTTCCTCCCTGAATTCCATCGATAAGTGAATTCGGTCCATCTGCAGAATATTGATGTGAATACTGACTACCGAGTTTCAAATGAATCGTTGGATCACGTTTTATAAAGCTTGCACTTATCCAGGCGCCTGCGAGTGCCAATGCTTCGAAATCATCCGTATACAAACAGTAATTCATAAATTCCAGCTGAGTGGACTTTTTTAATGTAAGAGGCTTCGCACCCATAACAAATACAAGTTGTCCTCCTTGCATTAATTCTTCATGGGTAATCCCATTTTGAAGGTAGGATTCACCATTGAATTTTATGGATTGAATGTATTTGTTTTCATTGGAATTATTAACTGTTTTGATGTCAAGTACATTCCCGTTTTCAAGTTTAAGAGATGCCTGATCAATTATTGGTCTGCCAAAGTCATAGAATGGTTTGCCTGGACAGACCTGATAAATCCCCAACGAGCTCAATACATACCAGGCAGACATTTGTCCACAATCTTCATTTCCTGAGAGTCCATCGGGAGTGGAATTGTATAGCTCATTCAAGATCTTGTCCGTGTAGAATTGTGTTTTATGAGGAGCATTCGTATAATTGTACAGATACGCCATGTGATGTGAGGGTTCATTTCCGTGAGCGTATTGACCAATGAGACCTGTAATATCTGCCTGTTCACGTCCTGAAAGTTTGTTACTTGTGGTAAAGAGACGATCCAGCCAGTGTTCGAGAGAATCTTTTCCGCCAAGCATTTGGGCTAAAATTTCTACTGCGTGAGGAGCATACAAAGAATACTGATAACTGTTGGCCTCCGTGTAATTGAAGTTGACCTCAGAAGATTCGAAAGGGGAGTACCACATGGCACCTCGCCTTGCGCGCATGAATTTTGAATTCGGATCGAACAGATGGATGAAATTCAAGCTGCTTGTTAGGTAGGTAGAGCTAAATTTTGTGCTTCCCATTTTTTCGGCCATTGCACCGATACAGTAATCATCATAGGCATATTCAAGTGTTTTGGACACTGACTCGGGTTCATCTCCAGAGCTTATAAAGTGTTGTTTTCTGAATTGACTTTTTCCAAGCTCAGCCTTATTTGCCGTTTCGATCATTGCATTGAGCGCTTTTTTCGCGTCATAGCCACCGATTCCTTTGAGGTATGCATCTGAAATAACAGAAACACTATGATACCCGATCATGCAATCCGTTTCGTTTCCTGCGAGCTCCCATACTGGCAATTCTCCAGACTCATCAAATTGCCTTAGAAATGTTTGAATAAAATCTGTTGTGCGTTTTTGTTGCACAAGGGTGTACAGGGGATGTGCTCCTCGATACGTGTCCCACAGCGAAAAGACAGTGTATTGCGAAGAATTATTTGTGATTGTATGAACCTGATCGTCTCGTCCGCGGTATCTGCCATCTACATCACTAAAAATATTTGGTTGTAAAAATGAATGGTAAAGTGCCGTGTAGAAATTCTTCATTACTTCTGGTTCGGCTTTTATCTGAATTTTAGAGAGTTCTTTTTCCCATAACTTGGTCGTTCTGGCACGTGTACGGTCAAAATCAAAATCAGGCAGTTCATTGCTTAGGTTGTTTGCGGCGCCAAGTTCGTCAACTGCTGAAATTCCAACTCTCAAACTCACAACAGTGGTATTTTTTGGAAAGCTCAAAAGCAGCTTGTGTTGCCCATTTTTGTCAATTAATTTAGCTTCTTTCCAGTCAACAGATGTCTGCAGTTGAAAAAAGAACTTTTGATTGGTCGCCCATGAGTTAGAATATCTGAAACCACTTACTGTTCGATGGTCATTTTCAATTGTGAAACCAGCATCCAACACTTTGTCTCTGTGATCAAGGTCAATGAGTATGTATTTGTTTTTCTTATTGTTAAGGAAGATATACTCATGTAAGCCAGCACGTTCAGTAACGGTTAATCGAACTTTGATCTCTTGATCTCTCAATTGGACCTCGTAATAAGCTGGCTTGGCTTTTTCGTCGGAATGAGAAAAAGGATGCCCGTACCCTTTTTCAGAATCTTTATATCCTGGAGTAGTTCTGACTTCTCCGCATTGTGGTACAATCAGCAGATCGCAATAGTCAGGTACACCCACACCGCTCAAATGTGTATGTGAAAACCCATAAATAATGGAGTCCGAATAATGGTAGCCCGAACAACCATCCCAGTTGTCCAGTCGAGTATCAGGACTCAATTGGATCATTCCGAAGGGAGCTGTAGCACCTGGAAAAGTATGTCCGTGTCCACCGGTCCCAATAAAAGGATCTACAAATTCTGTCTGTCCGTGTCCACCGGTCCCAATAAAAGGATCTACAAATTCTGTCCGTGAAACAGCACCGTTTGATTGTTGCCTAAAATTGCCTTTTAAAATATCATCAGACTTCTTAAGGTTATCTACTGCTGGACTTTGAGCGTTAGTGTTTAATTGATTGAAAACTAAAGCAAAAAGAACCCAAAATGACGGTTTTATATACGTGATATTCAGTAATGAAGTCCTCATGATAGTTAACGAATTAATGAAGCAGCCCCAAGAACAGCAGCATTCACATCATGTAGGGTTGAAATTCTCACCTCTACTTTGTTTTTGTAAATTTTCAAAAGATTCTTTTCCATGTGTTTCTTTACCTTGAGAACAAAATCTCCTTCGCTTTGAGCAATCCCTCCAAACAGAACAAATGCTTTCGGACTGGAGAAACAGCAAAAATCAGCAAGGGCGTTTCCAAGAGTTTCGCAGGTGAAATCGACGATTTCTTTCGCAAATAGATCGCCTTCATTTGCTGCGTCAAAAACATCTTTCGCTGTTGGATTCTTCAATTCATTAAGTATAGATACTGATTTGTTTTTGGAAGGTAGCTCCTCAATACTTCTAACAACACCTGTGGAGGATGCATAGGTCTCGAGACAACCTTTTCTTCCGCAACCACAAACCCTGCCTTCGGGAACAATTCGTATGTGTCCAAATTCACCCGCAAACCCGTCGTGGCCATAGATCAGTTGTCCAGTCGAGTATCAGGACTCAATTGGATCATTCCGAAGGGAGCTGTAGCACCTGGAAAAGTATGTCCGTGTCCACCGGTCCCAATAAAAGGATCTACAAATTCTGTC
>JAJTDX010000120.1 GCA_021298235.1 Cryomorphaceae bacterium
ATACGGAGCTGTTCCGCCACTTGTTGTCATAAGGATTGTACCATCTGATCCGCCAGAGCAGAGGACATTAGTAGGAGTATTTCCAGAAGTAAGGAGAAGAGGCTGGGTTATGGTAAGAGAGGATGTTGAGGTACATCCATTTGCATCTGTTACTGTAACCGTGTAGTTTCCTGCAACAAGACCCGTAATAGTATAATTCCCTCCTGATGTTGTAATTTCATTCCCTGCAGGGTTTCCACTAGAAGTGCCAATCCAGCTAACATTGTACGGAGCAGTTCCACCTGAAGCCGTAACAGAGGCAGAACCATTCGAACCACCGTTACATGTAACATTTGAAGGCGTATTTGAACTTGTCAGGATTGTTGGTTGTGTTATACTTGCAGAGGAAGTAGCTGTACACCCATTAACATCTGTCACGGTAACTGTATATGTTCCAGGTGCTAAACCGGATATATCTTCAGCTGCAGAAACATAGCCACTTGGACCAGACCACGAATAACTACTAGTGGCATAAGCTGGACTTCCGGGTGTTACCGTTAAGTTAATCGAACCATTATTCGCTCCATTGCAATTGACATTTATTGGCGGGGACGTTAAAACAGATGTGAATTGAGTAAGATTTACCGTAACTGTTGCGGGAGTACTTGGACAACCTAGCGTGTTTGTGGGTGTAAGCGTGAGGGTCACCGTTCCTGTTGTTCCTGCGGTCGGAGTCCACGTGGTCGACGTTCCGGGCAGAGCTCCAGATGTCACATTGGCATTACCGAAGGTACCCCCGGCAGAAGAAGACCACACACCTTGATTGGTTTCAGTAACATAGCCTTGTAAATTGACAGTAGGCGTTGGAAAAAAACATGTTGTAACGGAAGGCGAAGTAATAAAAGATTCAATTTGAGTGTCGTATTCAAAAACAGTGACTTGATCTGTCGCTGTTGCACAATTATTTGCATCTGTAACAGTAAGTGTGTATGTTCCAACCAACGACAGGTTGACAGTCTGTGTGGCATCGGTAGAAGTTGCCGTATAATTGAATCCGGTTGCTGCGCCGGAAACTCCTTGCCAGTTAAACGTGAAGGGCGGTGTTCCTCCCGTAACGGTACCAATTGCAGCCACTGTTGTGCCCGGGGCTGCCCCTTGACAAATGGCCAAATCCGTGCCGGCATCCGTGAAGAGGTCTGGATAAATAGTAATTGTTGTGGTATTGCACCACAGCACCGGGGGGGTATTGCTACAAACACTTCCTAATAATGGATATCCACAAACCTGATAAGATACAACGCTCGGGCTTCCCGTAACTGGAGTAACAACCACATCCTCCACACCTGCAGAGAGATTTCCTCCGTTTGCTGTGGTGGCATAAGGAACACCAGATATTCCATTGGCAGAACCACCTGAAAGGAGATTGTTCCATTGCCCATTAGTGCCGGGAGCAGTAGAATTCCATATGATAGATGCCGGATCAAGACCCTGAACACTCAAATCAATAAAACACCCTTCGGTAACACCTAAATCACCTGTCCCGGATGGAGTAGGATATGAGACCACTTCTATCAGGTAATCGTTTGCATTTCCTGGTCGACAAATCATAAATTCATGCGGTCCAACTCCTGATACGCAAATAATATCGCCCAGTCCGTAGGTTGTTCCAGGACCGGTGGCGCATGGCTCGTAAATAGTCAAGCTTCCCGATGGACCATCAATAAAATTGAAGGAAATACCCTCACTGTTTGGGTTAAGAAAAAGCTCCAACAGATAACAGTTATTGTTTGTTGGTAGGTTACAACATTCTCCCTGTTGACCTACAAATTGGAGAACTATATTTGATGACGTATCTGCATTGGAGGAATAGTCAAAGTAATACTCCACAAGACCATTTGCAGTGGAGTAATTACAGTTTTGAAAATCATCGATTTGGCCCGGATCATTAGGTAAACAATCTACTGGAGCTGTAAACAAGCTGGTAACCGTCAAAGTGCATGCCGGATCATCTGTAAATGATGCCGTAACATTTACTGGAGCACCATTTGCTTCTAATGAGGTTAACGTAACTGTTTGAGGACTTCCAGTAGCGGCAAACGTTTGCCCGTTGACAACCAATGAGCCAAAACCGGCACTTCCCGAATATGTCACTGTAACCTGCTGAGAATAATAGTTTGTCAGGGGATTACAAGCTGATTGCGTTCCTGCCGTTATACCAGTAATAGAGCACTGAGCATGTGAAATGCCAGAGTATCCTAGAAGGATTAACAAAAACAGATATAATTTACCAGCCTTCATTCAATGAATTATCATTAAAAAACAAAAGTTAAAGCTACACACTGTAGACGAGTTTATCAACACTTGGTTGCCTTTATTAACGATTTACAAAGTTAATTTTTCAATAGTACATACCCATTAAGCGAAATTGCAATGAGCAACCACAATAAATAAGGCATAAGAAAAACCAAACGGTAGCCTTTAACAATGAATAAATTGATCAGTAAAACCCCAAATAATATTGTGATTTCGATGAATGACATAAACGTAAGATGATACTTAAAAAATAATGGATTCCAAAGGATATTCAGAAACCATTGCGCAACAAATAAAAGCAGAAAAACGAATTTATCATTTGACTTGAATGATACTGTTAAAAAGACACTGTAACTTACCATTATAAACGTCCATGCGGCCCCAAAAACCCAACCCGGAGGAGTCCACGGGGCTTTATTCAATGCTTGGTACCATTCATTTTCTCCGGGGTTCGACCCCATTAAAAAAGCCCCCAAACCGAGGGCTCCGAAATTCAGAATGAGAAAAACTACAAATCTGATCATTCAATTATGAGTTTTTTAGTGATGCTTTTGCCTCCGTTCTCAGACAGTCGAACCAAATAATTTCCAGAATTCAATGTGTTTGATAAAAGCATTGCTTTGTCTCCATAGACAATTGTTTCCAGAACTATTCTCCCCATCACGTCCAAAACTTGAATGTTCATAGTTGTTTTTACACCCCAATTCAAATGGATTTCTGTTTTCGCCGGGTTCGGATAAACTTCCATTCCATAAATAGTTTGCTCAGTAAGTGATGTCGTTGATGAACAAACCTCATTTACAGGAGTTCCATCACAATAATTGATTGCATAAAGTGTTGCGGATTCCAACCACGCATTTTCAGGCTGGAGAGCTGGGTCGGTGCATCCTAGACGATCAAGCATAAAATCGCGGAAAAAATTAATCGTTGTGTCCATGTAAGCAGCGTTGCCAACATACGGTACATGGGGTGCATTTGCGAAGGTGAAGAATTTATTTTCCACTCCTACCGCACATGCTCTTTCATGGACCATTCTACTTCCGTCCAAATACATTAAAGGTGTACCGGGATTCACAATACCACGGTTGTATTTTACCGTCCCATCATCGGTTCCATGCACTGAACAAACGGGAACATCTCCGGCTTCCAACCAGCTGTAACGCGCCAGAGCTCCACATCCATTCAACACCCCTTTAACAGTAGTGGAATAGCCCGGATTTCCACTGTTACCCTCAAGTCCGCCTAAGTTTGTAATGGTGCTTGCGCTTAGGTAATCTGATACCTCACATTCCTGATCGAGGTATGCCACATGAAGAGAGGTAATTGCACCAGCAGAGCTTCCACCCACGTACACGTGATTCGTATCGATCTTGTAGGTATTGGTTGTTGAACGATCCTTGTAGAAAAATCGAATGGCTGCTTTTAAATCCTGTACCGCACGAACAACAGCTTTCACCGCATTAGCAGAATCAATCGGGAAAAACCCCAGACGGTAGTCAATACTTGCGCAAACATATCCCTTCTTCGCAAAATCCTGTGACCATGCCAATACATCCGGATCTGTTTTCGAACCACCGATAAAGCTTCCGCCATGGACCCAAAGAATAAGGGGTCTTTTAGTTGCCGTATCACCTTGTGGTTCATAAATATCCATTTTCAATACAGTATTAGAACCACTCCATGAAGTATTCTGCCCATAAGTTACATTGCTCGTGGTAGTTATTGTAGAATACACATTTGAGGCATACCTGCCATTGGCACAGGGATTCTGAGCAAACACGGCTCCTGTGATAACCAGAGATAGAACTAAGTAGATGTTTTTCATGATTCTTAGATTAAAATTAAGGGAATATCGGACCATTGAATTCCATTGGATTCAAGATCGGGATTTTAGACTTGTATTTCAAATTCATCGCAGTAAAAAATGCATTTGCCAAAAGTGCATTTCCGCGAGCATTTAATTGGATGCCATCCAGAGAATACGCGCCCCCGGAAACAAATTTTGAGCTCATAGTTACCCCGTTATATACAAAGCCGTCACTCAAGGAGGTGTAAAACTCCTCCGATTCGACCAATGCAAGGTTAAATTGATCTGATAGGGAACGAATGGCGGCATTGTAATTTTTAATTTGAGCTCGCAGCACATTCAACTCTAAATGATCCAAAACAAATTCATCTCTAAAAGGATAGAGCACACCCATCTGATGGCACTTCACCGAGTCAAGCGCAATCGCCAATGAAAGTAATTCTCCCGGCATTGCTTGTCTGACAGCCACAAAATTAGCAGTAGAATCCACTACCATAAATGGGTTGTTGCCGTAATCAAAATAATACCCTAAAGGATTGTAAATATTATTGAGTAACGTGAGGTCATCTGCATTTTCAGAAGTTAGCGCAAGTCCATTGTATGGAATAGTCGTGAAATAAGGCATTTTTGTAACATCCGGCAAGGTAGCAATCACACCTTTAGCTCCATTCGACGTAAGAGTCGATAATACAGCCTCGTAAGCGGAGGAGAACTCTGCAGTGGAAGGCAGTACACCGAGAGTTGCCCCCGATTTTGCATACGCGATAAGCTCATCCAATCCTGCAAAAAGGGCGAAAAACGTTGGGTCTGCGCTTAACGCATCGTCGATTATTGACGCTGTAGCTGAAGATGCAAAACGCGAAAAGAAAGCATTACTTGCTGAAAGCCCCTGTAGTTGAAGTTGATCCAAGCGCACTCCTGGCACGCCATAGTTGCCAAAATGAGAAGAGCTTGAGTAAAGTAATTCATTCCAGATAGATAGATCACCAGTTGAAGCTTTGCGTACAGGAGAAAGAGAAGAAGTTCCCTCGCAGTCCGTTTTGTATCCTAATTGAAGCACGGACAGGCCCGTCAAGCTCACACCAACAGAGGATTCAGAAACCAATGGTTGATTGAATGTTCCGCCCCCTACTTTTGAGAGCTGTCCTGCGATGAGCGCAGCAAGTGAATTTTCCTGACCATCGAATGTGAGCGCATCATCGCTGTATCCTGCTACCTGGGAGCCTCCGATCATAACGAAGCGAGCGGGATCAATCTCTCCGGCACTGATTTCAGGGGATTCATATTTGGGCTTACACGAAACCGCCATCCCAAGAATAACCAATGCGAGTAAACTTTTTCTTACCATGTGTAAACCAATGAAAATCCCGGGGCAATTGCCTTTGTAGTAAACGTTCCTGCTAAATTCGTTTCAAGATTCCGATCGCCCCGCTTGAGTTGCGTGTAGTACACTGAAACATCCATAGAGAAATGGGCTCCAAAACGATAAGTCCATCCAAGTGTTCCATAAAACCGGTTTTTGTCGGGTGTTTCCGGAGTGACGTATCCATTCTGAACAGGTGAATACCCAAAGCCTCCCCCAATTCTTATGTCCATTTCATCAAATAATTCGTAGGAC
>JAJTDX010000029.1 GCA_021298235.1 Cryomorphaceae bacterium
AGGCAAGAAAGGAAAGTGATGAACAAAAAAGAATGATTACACAAAGTGCAATAGCACTCATCGTTTTAAGTGCTTTACTCTTATTTGGGCTTCTTCAGTATAGGTCGAAAGTACAATCGCAGAAAAAATTGGAATTATTAAATGACGAGTTGCGAAATACCAATATAGAACTTGGAGAAAGTAAGCAGGTGATTGAGGTGCAGCACAGAGAAATTACTGATAGCCTGAATTATGCTCAACAAATACAACGCGCTATTCTACCCAAAACGGAAGATCTTCGATCTATCTTCCCTGAATCATTTGTCCTCTATTATCCGAAAGAGGCAATCGGTGGAGACTTTTACTGGGTTACGCAACTTGAAAATAAAAAAATCGTTGTTGTCGCTGACGGCACCGGCCATGGGGCTCCGGGTGGATTTTTAACCATGCTTGGCGTGGCCATGCTGAACGAATTGGTCATTGAACAAAAGATTTGTTCACCCGCCGAATTATTGAATCAAATGAGGTCGAAAGTGATTACTTCACTCAAACAATCCATCAGCGAAGGAGAACACAAAGATGGATTTGATATGAGCATCTGTGTAATAGATCAGGAAAATCGACAGCTTACCTACGGCTTGGCCAATCAATCCATTTTACTTCAAAAAGAGGAGGAGTTACTGATTCTCAAAGGCAATCGCTTTCCGGTTGGTTTATACGGAGAAGAGATGCAACCGTTCCACGAATACACTTTGGAACTTGGAGAGGGAAATTACTTGTACCTTATGACGGATGGATTTAGTGATCAATTCGGAGGTGAGAACGGAAAAAAATACAAAAGTAAGAACCTCCAAAATTTCATTTCCAACCTAAAATTTCAGAAAGCTGCCGAACAGTCAGAATCCTTAAAAACAGAGTTTTACAATTGGAAAGGTTCTTTTGCCCAAACCGACGATGTGACACTCTTCGGGATAAAAGTTCTTTAGAGGAATACTTTTACACCAACGCTTTCAAGAAATCCTGCGTTTCTAAATCAAATCCTTTTTGGAAGGAAGTTAAAAGTTTATTAAATTCGCAACGCAAACATTAAAGATCGATTATGAAAAAGATTTACTTAAGTTTCCTTGGCCTTTTGGCAATTGGTAGTGTAACTGCCCAAGTGAACAAATCCAATGTAGCTCCATTGGTTAAAAAGCAGTCACCAGTGATCGGAACAGTTAAAACAACTACTCCGAAACCAGCTACTGCAGAAGAAAAAGCTACAATTATTTGGGAAGATGATTTCTCTTCTCCAGCAACATGGAACCTAGCGAATGTAGGATTGAATCCTGCAGGTTGGGAATTTTCGACTACACCAGCTGATATTCCTGTTGGTGCATTATCGCCGATGGGATCAACAACCGCTGCTAACGGGTTTCTATTTGTAAACTCGGATGCAAACAATGGTTCGGATTTTGATGGTTTTGATATCATCACTACTGCTACAAATGTTACTCCAATTGACCTCACAGGATATCCTTATGTGAAGTTGAAGTATCAGCACAACTTCCGTTGGTGGAAAGACACTCGTGGTGTTCGTGTAAGTGCTGACAACGGTGCTACATGGACTGATTTTGAAATGTCTAACGAGACCGAATATTCTCTTCCTGATCAGAACTCCGGTAACCCAGAGGTAACTTCTATCGATATTTCCTCTATCGCTGGTGGTGCATCTCAAGTTTTGGTTCAGTTCTACTACGATGACAATGATTATTGGGGTTGGTACTGGGCTGTTGACGATGTTTCTATCGAAGTTCTTGAAGATTATGACCTTACTTTTGTTTCTCCTTATTGGGGATCAACAGGAGCATGGGGTGCACGTCTTCCTTACTTCAGCATCCCAACTTCACAAATTGCTCCGATTGATTTCTCCGGAGGAGTTAAAAACAGTGGAGCTATGATCCAAAATGACATCACTGTTACTGCAACAGTTGGTGCGTTCACTACGACTTCTGCACCGGGTTCAATCGCGCAAGGTGTGATTGACACTTTGGATTGTCCTGCACAGTGGACTCCTGCTTCAACTGTAGGTTCAAGCACAGTCAATATGTCTACTGCTTCAGGTCAAACAGACGCTTTCGCTGATGACAACTCATTGGCTCCTATTACAGTGAACGTAACAAACTTCAGTTATTCTCGTGACAACGGTGTAGCTGAAAATGGTACATTCAATGGTGGTGAAGGTTTTGAAGCTGGTAACATCTATGATATGTATGCTGCAGCAACTATGTACGGTGTGGATGTTTATATCAACGGTGTTGCTGAAGCAGGTGCTGAAATCTATGCAACAGTTTACACGATTGATGCCGCAACAGGTGATTTCGTTTATGCAAACGGTACTGCTCCTTACGTTTTGGATGCAGCTGATCTTGATGCTGTAGTTACTCTTCCTTTGTTGACTTCTCAGTCGTTGAACGCAGGTGAGCCTTACCTAGTAGTAGTTGGTTCTTTCGGAGACGGTGGTGCAACAAATGACCTTGTGATTGCTACTTCTGGTACATCTGAAGACAACACTTCATATTACTTTGACATGACAGATCAGACATGGTACTACACTAACTCTACACCAATGGTGCGCATGAACATGGATCCTTCTCTTTCTGTAGGAGAGGTAGCTGGTTCATCAGTTCTTTCAGTATATCCTAACCCATCAAATGCATCTACAACAGTTTCATTTGATGTAAAAGGTGACGCTGAAGTTTCTGTAAACGTAACAGACCTTTCAGGAAAAGTTGTTTACGCTTCTAACTTGGGTTCTGTTAAAGGAGCACAAAAAGTAAACATCAATACTGAGTCATTGAACAGCGGTATCTACATGGTGAATGTAAACATGAATGGTACGGTTTCAACAACTAAACTTGTTGTTAAGAAATAATCGAAAGATTAAAAAAGAGAAGGGTCGGTTTTACCGGCCCTTTTTTTTGTGCTACACTTTTGCTTTGTTACCTTTGTACTGAAAAATTTGAACTTATGAAAGCATACGTATTCCCCGGCCAAGGCGCTCAGTTTCCAGGGATGGGAAAAGAGCTATATGATCAATCAAGTCTCGCAAAGCAATTGTTCCAACGAGCAAATGAGCTTCTCGGATTCGAGATCACAAAAGTAATGTTTGAAGGCACGGAGGAAGAGCTCAAGCAGACGAAAGTCACACAGCCTGCTATTTTTTTGCATTCAACAATACTTGCTGCCTGTCTGGGAGAGCAATTTAATCCTGACATGGTTGCAGGGCATTCGCTTGGTGAACTTTCAGCACTTGTTGCAAATAAAACGCTTTCTTTTGAGGATGGTTTGATTCTAGTTTCGAAACGTGCTCTTGCTATGCAAAAAGCTTGCGAAGCCGAACCATCCACGATGGCTGCGATCCTAAATCTGGAGGATGAAGTTATTGAAAAGATCTGTTCCGAAATCGAAGGAGTTGTAGTTCCGGCAAATTACAACTGCCCGGGACAACTCGTAATCTCCGGAGCATATCCCGCAGTAGAAAAAGCTTGCGAAAAACTTACTGAGGCAGGTGCCAAGCGAGCATTGATTCTTCCGGTGGGCGGTGCATTTCACTCTCCCCTCATGGAGCCTGCACGAGAGGAATTGGCACAAGCAATCGAAGCAACAACATTTAACACGCCTTCTTGTCCAGTATATCAAAATGTAACGGCCAGTGCTGTGAGCGATCCAGATATGATCAAATCCAACTTGATCGCACAATTAACTGCTCCCGTAAGATGGACTCAAACTATGAATCAAATGATCTCGGATGGCGCTACTGAAGTAATTGAAGTTGGACCAGGAAAAGTGTTGCAAGGACTTTTCAAAAAAGTCGATCGTGCATTCCCTTGTTCTAGTGCGGAATTGTAAAATTTCTCAAACACGTCAAAAAGGCCTCCAAAAGAGGTCTTTTTTTGTTTACTACGTAGATCTACGTACACCTGCTACGTAAAACAACTCTTTCCACCTATCGGTATCTCCGTATTTTACACCACTATTCTATAAGGTAGGATATCGCTTCAAGAAATTCGTCGTTTGTTTGCATTAGAAACGTAATTAACACGTCATGAAAACAACAAAAGGAATTTTCGCAGCAGCAATCATCGCAATGAGTACTTTGGTATCTTTCGCAAACGAAGGATTAAGAGTAGAGATCACCAAATCAGATATTACTTGTTTTGGACAAGCGAATGGAAAAGCGGAACTTTACATAGCAGGTGGTCACGCACCGTACGCAATCAACTGGAGTAACGGACAAAATACTTCCGCAATCTCTGATCTTAAAAAAGGTATGTACGTTGTTACCGTTACAGATGCTAAAGGAAACAGCGTAAAAGATTCTGTAAAAATCACTATGCCTGCTCCTATATCTGTTAGCTACAATACACCTCGTGAAACTGCAACAGCAAACTTCAATGCCGAAATGAATATCTTGGTAAATGGCGGTACTCCGTGGGAAATGGAAACAGCTGCTCCAATGTACATGTTCCGATTGAATGATAAAACGTATTATGAGCACCCTGAGAAACTTGAAGACGGAATCTATAAATTAACAATAGAAGATGCGAGAGGTTGTAAATTGACTACGAACATCAACCTTCAGGTTCAAGTTGAAAATGCAATCGTTCAAAAAGAAAAACCAGCATTCAATGGCAACGGGAACGTTCAAATGACCGTAAAACCAATTCATTTGGTTATCGAACAAAATAAAAAGACCATTACACAGAACTACAACTAAACCTATCAACAAAACACAGTTTGTAGCAAGGGAGGCCAAGGCCTCCCTTTGTGTTTTATACAATTTTTGTAACTTAGAGTATTAATTTCATACCTATGAAGCAATTTTACCTTTTACTTGTATTCCTTTCAAGTTGGTGTTATTCTCAAAATCCACTTTTCATCCCCGACACTTTAAGCGGTACAAACATTGATCTTACCATTCAATCAGGTGAAACATCATTATTCTCGGGAACCCCCACCCAAACAATGGGTATTAATGGCAATTTTCTGGCACCCACAGTTATATTAAATAAGTGGCAAAATGTAAGCCTAAATGTCAATAACACCTTGCAGGATACCACAACAATTCATTGGCACGGACTTCACGTTTCTCCTGAAAATGATGGCGGTCCTCATACTCCCATTCTTCCCGGACAAACATGGAATCCTGAGTTCCAGGTATTGGATTGGGCCTCTACCTATTGGTATCACCCACATTTGCATCATAAAACCAACGAGCATGTTCAAAAAGGTATCTCAGGATTTTTAATTGTACGAGACAGTGCTGAGCGAAATTTGGAATTGCCAAGATCGTATGGGATCGACGATTTTCCATTGGCAATTCAAACGAAGGCATTTACCACAGACAACCAAATAATTACGATGACTACTGCCTTGGATAGTATGCTCATGGTAAATGGCACCTTGGATCCATATTTGGATGTTCCTGCACAGGTTATTCGGCTAAGATTGCTCAACGGCTCATCCGAAAGGGTCTTTAATTTAGGACTTTCAAATGGGCAAGCGTTTTTTCAAATCGGCTCAGACGGTGGTTTACTCTCTAGCGCTGTAAACTCATCAAGACTTCAGCTTGCTCCGGGTGAGCGTGCAGAAATATTAGTGAATTGCAGTGGACTGGAAAATCAAACTATTTACCTAAGATCCTTCAATTCGGAATTAGCCAATGGCATTTATGGGGCCGCGCAACCAGGTATGGGAGCCGGACAGACAATCCCTAACTATTCCCAAAACCCTCTCAATGGTTCAGATTTCGATATACTCGAATTACGAGTAATTGCTCAAACGAGCAATCCAGTGATTACAATTCCTTCGCAGCTTATTACTCATACTCCATGGACGCAAGGTTCACAAGACTTTTCCCGAACAATTACTTTTTCACCTGTTAACATGGGGCCGACAGCAATTCAAGGTCCTTTTGTGTTTGATATGATGCCTTTTGACATGATGATGATTAATCAGTATGTACAATTGAACGATATAGAGATTTGGACTCTTCAAAACAATACCCCTATTGCACATCCTTTCCATATTCATGATGTTCAGTTCTATATTCTTGATATAAATGGTGTGCCTCCTTCACCTGATTTAGCGGGAAGAAAAGATGTCATACTTGTTCCCGGAGGTATGGGAACCGTTAGATTTATCACAAAATTTGAAGATTTCTCAAATGATACGTTACCGTATATGTATCATTGTCATATGCTTACACATGAGGACGACGGAATGATGGGACAATTTATTGTTCAATCACAAAATAGTTCGCTTAGTGAGAATGATCTTTCAGATGACATCCACATTTATCCAAACCCATTCAAGGAAGATTTTACGATTTCACCAAACGATCTATTAAAAACTGAGATATTTTCATCACAGGGTGAATTGTTATTTAGTGGAAAGGAATTATCAGGAAAGGAATTGAACAACTATCCCAACGGGTGTTACATTTTACATCTCATCTCTGCCGATCGTAGCGTTAGCCTAAAAATAGTAAAACAGTGATGTTTTAAGCAGAACTACTTAGGCCCTACACATAGTTTTTCTATTTATACCTATTGGATACTATGTAATTTGCAAGTGACATTCATTTAATTGCTATCCGGTTCTTGAAAAACGTCGTTTGTTTGTAAAAGAAACGCAAAAGAAACGTCATGAAAGCAAAAACATTCTTCGCAGCAGTAGCATTCGCAATGAGCACAATCACTGGATTTAGCAATGAGATCTTGAGAGTAGAGATTACTAAAACAGATATTACTTGTTTTGGTCAGTCCAACGGGAAAGCAGAATTGTTTATTGCAGGCGGATCAGCACCCTATGCTGTTTTGTGGAACAATGGAAAAACAGAAACTTCTATCAGCGACCTTAAGAAAGGAATGTATGTAGTTACCGTAACAGATGCTCAGGGAAATACATTGAAAGATTCTGTTAAAATCGAAATGCCGGCGCCAATTTCTGTTGGATATAACACACCCCGATCAACAAATGCTGCTAATTTCAATTCTGAATTGAACCTACTTGTAAAAGGTGGAAGTCCATGGGAAATGGACAGTATTGCTCCAATGTACATTTTTCGTTTGAACGATAAAAGCTATTACGAGCATCCAGAGCGTTTAGAAGATGGAATGTATAAATTGACGGTAGAAGATGCGCATGGATGTAAGTTAAGCACAAGTATCAACTTACAAATTCAAGTAAAGAACAATGTCATCGAGAAAGAAAAACCAGCATTCAATGGATTAGGCAATGTGATTATGACCGTAAATCCTATCCACAATATGATTGAGCGTGAACAAACTACATTTTCACACCTCTACAACTGATTCGATATCACACACTTTTGGTTGTAGATGGAAGGGCCTTAGGGCCCTTCTTTTTTATTTGTACTCGGGGAATAATCCCAGAAGACCTGTTTCACTGGCATCGCAAATGCCTCTTTCCGTAATCAATTTCGTGACAAAGCGAGCGGGTGTTACATCGAAGCCGTAATTACTTGCCGCTGTAGTATCCGGACAGATGAGTACAGATTCTATTGTTCCGTTTTTACTCATCCCAGTCATATATCGCACTTCATCCTGATTTCTTTCCTCAATTTCAATTTCCTTTAGTCCGTTACGAATTGACATGTCCAGAGTAGTGGAAGGTAATGCAACATAAAATGGAATTCCGTTGTCGTGAGCAGCCAATGCCTTCAGATATGTCCCAATTTTATTTGCTACATCTCCGTTGCGGGTGGTGCGATCCGTTCCTACAATGACCATATCTACCATTCCATGCTGCATCAAATGACCACCGGCATTGTCCACTATCAACGTGTGTGGAATGCCATGTCGCGTCAATTCATAGGCTGTTAAATTAGACCCTTGATTTCTTGGGCGGGTTTCATCTACCCAAACATGCACTTTAATCCCTTTTTGTGCTGCCTGATAAATTGGAGAAGTAATCGTTCCCCATTCAATGCAACCTAACATTCCTGCATTGCAATGTGTAAGTATGTTGACCGTCTCCCCTTTTTTATGCGTTGAAATTTGCTCAATTAACGGCAAACCATGTACCCCAATCATCCTGCAGGTTTCCACATCCTCCTCAACAATGGCATTCGCTGTATTCCAGGCTGTTTCCAAAAATGACCCGTTGCATGAATCCAGTGCGCTTTGCATTTTGTCCAACGCCCAAAACAGATTTACGGCTGTTGGTCGAGAAGCGCGCAACTCAGAGAAAGCTTGATCAAGGAAAGATCCATCCAGCTCTTCTTCAATCCTTTCCCGAACGGCTAGATAGATACCAAACGCTGCCGTCGCACCAATAAGGGGCGCACCGCGAACAGTCATGTCTTTAATGGCCTCTTCAGCGTCATCATAGGTTTCAAGTTTTACCGTTACAAATTCATGAGGAAGCTTTCTCTGGTCAATCACCTCAACATATTTGTCCTCTGTTGTCCAGATTGTTCGAAAAGAATTTGCTTTCATACTCATGTTAGTTAAGTTGTATTTCTGAAAAATCATTCACTGTATTTCTCCATGCAGTATCCGTTCCCGGTCGGACCAGTTGAATTGTTTGCATTCCTGCTTTGTCAGCAGCCTCCAATTCCTGAACAATGTCAGACAGAAAGAGTACGTTTTCAGCTTCTACTTCGAGTTTTTTACAAATGCTTCGATAAGTCGTTTCCTCACGCTTACCTCCTGTTTCTGTGTCGTAATAAGCGTGCAAAAATTCAGTAAGGTTACCGGAAGTGCTGTATCCAAAAATTAGTTTTTGCGCCATGACAGAACCAGAAGAGAACACTGCTATTTTTACATGTTGGCTCGACCATTTCTTGAATGCCGGCAAAACATCGTCATACACGTGTCCTTTTAGCTCCCCCTGCTCATACCCTTTTTTCCAAAGTATTCCTTGAATGGTTTTAAGTGGTGTCAGCTTTTTATCCTCCAAGCTCCATTGCCTGAGGACGGTAAGTAACTCATCAGAGCTCCCAATGGATTTAGAATACATCTCTTCTGCAAGGTTCTTGGTGCTTTCAAGTGCTTTGCGAATAGCGGGATCATCCGTCATTTCACGCAAATCATCCAAGTGTTCTCTGAAATAAGGGAACAATACCTCGTAGACAAAATTCACGGAAGTGGTAGTACCCTCAATATCAGTAAGTATCACCGAAACATTTCTAAATTCCATGCGATTAAACCGGCATTTTAAAATTTGAAAATCGCTGTTCGACTTCAGATGCTGTGTAGTGAGGAACCCAACCACTCATATCAATAAAGATTCGTATCGCTTTCACAAATGGATCCGTCTCTCCGGCATCAAACCAATGTTTGGTACCCGCAGGAACAGAAATTAAGTCCCCTCGTTGACAAAGGAGGTTAAAAATCGGTTCATTCTCGAGATTGAACCAAAATAAACCCTGCCCATCCACAAAAAATCGGATTTCATCCTCAGAATGCGTATGCTCGGACAGGAACTTAGCACGAATAGCCTCATAGTTTTCAGTGAGCTTATTAATACTGATCACATCTGCCGTAAGGTAGCCACCATTCTTCATAAAGGGCTGTAAGTTCTTTGAATAGGCTTCGAGAATTTCATCTTGTGATGCACAATCATCGAATGTGACATCACATGTCCACTGGTCGAAAAAGATCCCGCGTTGCTCAAAAAATGAACGAATTTCCGAGGAATCTCTCAGCTCGGTTCCAGATTCAGGAATAGAAAGTATTGCCATAATTTACTTGTAATAGGTAATGCCTTCAATTTTCATAAACCAAAACCCTCCTGATTGACTTGGGTATGAATCGATTTTCAATTTTTTAAATCCTAATTTGAGGTAACCATCGTTAACCTTGGCTTGCCCTGAAAACTCTGTACAGTTTAGCAATCCAGAACATTCAGAATAAGTTCCGCTATTATCTGACTTGATATTAATGGTATAATTCACATTGTTTGTTGAGGAGCTCCAGATACCGACCATGTCTTGGTACGATTTGGTTACCTTTTTCCCACAAGACACGAAAATCACAGTTGCGAGTAAAAATATCCACTTTTTCATAAGTTCATTTTAAATATTCACAGTGACAAAGATATTCCAAAGTCTCCAAATGTCGTTTTGCCTCGGAGAGATCTTTGCCCCAAGCGTAGGTTCCATGTCCTCTAATTAAAAAACAATGATTTTTAAGCTCTTCTTGTCGATCTTTCAACCACTTGGAAAATTCATTCATATCCTGCGAATTATCAAAAACAGGAATCTCAATGCTCCCGGAATGGCTTGAACAACCAGCAAAGCCTTTCTGCAATTCATACCCTGAAAATTCAATGCTGTTTTTTGATTTAAAGGACAAAATTACCGGATAGAGCGAGTGACTGTGTAAGATTACTCTTGTCTCCGAAAAAAGCATGTAAAGGACACAATGAATTAGCGTCTCAGCCGAAGGTTTTACTTGTTCAAATTCACCTGTTGGAATTCCTTCTAAGTTTACAGTAATAAAATCATTCTCTGAAAATTCACTTTTGTCAACACCTGACCTTGACACCCAAATATTTTCATCTAAGTCTTTGAAAGAGTAATTTGTAGATGTTGCGGGCGACCATCCCTTTTCATGATAATTTCTTATCAATTCAGCCAATTTCTGCTTTTGATCTTTCAAAGTCATATTACAAATGTAATCTTGATATTTTTCGTTTCAATTCAAAAAAAAACGCGTCCAATTGAACGCGTCCTGTATGTTGATTTAAACCTTATTTACTTAACAATTCTTTAACGAGCGCCGCGATCACTTTTCCATCTGCCTTGCCGGCAAGCTTAGCAGTTAACACACCCATAACTTTTCCCATATCCTGTGGACCGGAAGCACCTGCCTGCGCAATGGCAATCTCTACTTCTGATTTAATCTCTTCTTCAGAAAGCATTTTAGGAAGATATTCTTCAATCACCTTTGCCTGGAATAGCTCTTCATCTGCCAAATCGGAACGTCCTTGCTGAATATACAACTCATACGTTTCCATTCTCTGTTTATGGAGCTTGAGACAAATCTTCATTGCAGTTTCATCAGAAACTTCACCGGACGAACCAGATGTAGCTTCGAGCAAGAGCTTTGATTTAATATCTCTCAAGGCCGCAAGACGTTCTTTTTCCTTAGCCAGCATCGCAGCCTTTATGTCAGCATTGATTCTATCAGTAAAGCTCATTAGTCGACGTTGTCGTGGAGAAAATTATTGTTTCTGAGTGAGGTCCCATTCTCATCCTCCGTCAAACCGAAACGGCTTACACGCTCCTCCGTACTTTTTGGAGAATTGTCTAATTGAATATTTCTGCGGATATATGCCGGTTCATTTTCGAATTCCGTAATGCCTTCAGCTTTCTTGAGGATGGATGTGTAATCCTGAATTTTCGACATTCGCTCCTGTGTTCTCCGTTGCTGCTCTTCCGGGGATAGAATTGTTTTTGCCGTTACATTGTCCAGGTTGACATTGTCTTCAGTGTCGTCATCCAAAACGTGGCGAACGATTTTATCTTTCTCTGAATCGTTTGTCACCGGGGTGTTCACCTGGCTGTCAGAAGTGCCTGTAGTTGAAGAAACGTCCCAGCTGAACTGAAGAGTTCCTGTTTCTGTTTCATTCACAGTACTTTCTGTTTTCAAAAACGGATCTTCCTCTGATAGAACGTTTTGACTTTCCGGAACATTAACAACAGAGGATGCAGGAGTCACAAATTCTGTTGAACTCAAAGTTTCAGATTCTGTAGAAGTATCCGTTTCGGTCTTCAAAAAAGGTTCAGCGTTCAATGTTTCCGATACACTTGGAGGCGTGTAAAAATTAACTTGTGTCGGAGAACCTAAAGGACGAACTATTTCATTTTTCGGTTCTTCTTCGAGAGATCGCACCGTTTTCATCGGTGCTTTTTCAAAACCCGTGATCGGTGTAGAATTAAATCCCGTAGCAATCAAGGTGATCCCAAGTTTATCTCCTAAAGTTGCGTCGTAACCATGGCCCCATATCACATCTGCAGTCGCGCCTGCTTCTTCCTGAATGTAATCCGTAATTTCAGAAATTTCATCCATTAAGACCTCTTTGTCGCCATACGTAATATTCAAGAGCACATATTGAGCTCCATGGATGTCGTTATCATTGAGAAGCGGTGAGGACAATGCGTTCTGAACAGCGGTTATAGCTCTGTCATCACCTTCGGCTGTGGCACTTCCCATGATGGCATGTCCACTGTCCTTCATTGCGGTTTTAACATCATTGAAATCGACGTTGATAGAACCTGTTACGGAGATTACCTCTGCTATGCCTTTAGCCGCAGTGGTTAATACATCATCCGCCTGAGCAAATGCATTTCCAATGGTTAGATTTCCCGAAATTTCACGAAGTCTTTCATTATTGATCACCAAAAGTGTATCTACATTCTGACGAATTTTTTCCAATCCTTCTTCTGCTTGTTGACGGCGTTTTCTTCCTTCAAAACCAAAAGGAACAGTGACAATTCCGACTGTCAAAATTCCCATTTCTCTGGCAGTTTGAGCTATTACCGGAGCAGCTCCAGTACCGGTTCCACCACCCATACCTGCTGTTACAAAAACCATTTTCGTGTTTTTGCTCAAAACATCTCTAATTTCATCGATATTCTCGATGGCTGCATTCATTCCAGTTTCAGGTACAGCACCCGCTCCAAGACCTTCTGTCAGAGAAACTCCGAGCTGAATCTTGTACGGAACAGGAGAAATATCCAGTGCCTGACGGTCTGTATTACATACAATAAAATCGACACCAATGATGCCTTGATTGTACATGTGGTTCACGGCATTGCTTCCTCCGCCTCCAACACCGATCACTTTAATGATCGAGCTTGTTTCTCTTGGTAAATCAAACTCCATATTCCCTCAAATTATGCTTTTACAAATTTAATCATCTTCGCTAAACCAACTAGCGCCTCTTTTTATAATTGAGTCAAAAAATGACCCTCTGTTTTTAACTGAATGGGTTTTTACACTTCCCGGACTTGCAGCCTCGGTTGTTTGTTGATTTTTTTCAAGCGCTTCAAATCCTTTCATCACCAATCCAATTCCCGTCGCGTACATTGGGCTGGTCAGATTTTCGATCTTATTGGTATTTGCAAGGTGCTCCGTCGGGTATCCGACCCGCGTATCCATTCCTGTAATGTATTCGAATAATTGTGTGATATGCTTCAGTTGTGATCCTCCGCCGGTAACGACAATGCCTCCAATGAGTTTTTTGGAGTATCCTGAATTGGCAATTTCATAGTGAACGAGCTCGATGATTTCCTCCATTCTTGCCTGAATAATACTGGCAAGATTTCTCAAGGTTATTTCCTTTGGATCTCTGCCCCTTAAACCAGGAATGCAGACAACTTCATTTTCCTGACTTTCAGATGCAAGTGCCGAACCATATTTCACCTTTAATTTCTCAGCTTGCTTTCGCATGATGGTACACCCCTCTTTAATATCCTCTGTGATCACATTTCCACCAAACGGAATTACAGCTGTATGTCGTATAATTCCTTCATGAAAAATGGCAATATCTGTTGTTCCACCACCAATATCAACCAAAACCACTCCAGCCTCTTTTTCTTCATCAGAAAGCACAGCATCTGCAGAAGCTATCGGTTCAAGAATAATTTCCTTAACCTCCAGGCCTGATTTCTCCACACATTTTGTAATGTTCATGGAAGCACCGATTTGGCCTGTAATTATGTGAAAATTGGCCTCAAGTCGGCGTCCCAGCATTCCAATAGGATCTTTGATTCCCTGTTCATTATCAACGATGTATTCCTGAGGAAGCACTGTAATGATAGCTTCACCCGGTTGCATAACAAGCTTATACATGTCTTCAACCAAGGCATCGATGTCCTTCTGAGCGATTTCTATATCGATGTGCTGGCGTGTATGAATCCCACGATGTTGTAAACTTTTAATGTGCTGACCTGCAATTCCGACGTTTACTACGCGAACAGTCAGCTCGCCCTCCACACGCTCCTGGGCCTCCGCTACAGCTAATTTTATGGATTGCACCGTTTTTTCAATGTTCGCAACCATGCCTCGTGTCACACCCAAAGACTCGCTTTTTCCCATGGATAAAATCTCAATCTTTCCATGTTCATTTTTTCTTCCTACGAAACATGCAATTTTCGTAGTTCCAATATCAAGTCCAACTATAATTTTCGACATATCCTTTAATTATTCTCTTTATTAACTGTTTTCAGTTTGGCAACCACTTGTTTTCCATACTTGAGATTGATCTCTGAGTACTTCTCCCAACCTTCATACGGAATCGCTTCCTTGTAAAAGATTTGAAGCTTCTCAAATTTTTCTCGCACCTCCGGCTCTGTCCGAGCCGTACCGAATACAATTTGCTGCTCTCCCACAATTGGCATTATCACGAAATCGCCGTTTTCTTTTAAGTAGATCTGACTGATCAGTGACCTCATGTAGGGATGCTTGCAAACATAATTTGAAATGCGGTAAATGTCATCCAGCTTTCGAATAGTTTTCAAGGAATCATTGTTGATAATATAATCAACTGGAAATGAAGATGGTCTGTCTTTGATGTCACCGTTTACAACCAACACACGAGCCGTATGAATAGGAGAAACCTGCATGACTACACCATCCTCGTCCAAATAGAAACTTTCGCGAAACTTGTTGTAGATCCGTGCTACCGGTTTTCTAACCACGATATCAATTTTCCAACCTTGACCAATTTCACTGTACACCCTTACTGACTTTACCTCAGTCATGCCACTTATGAATTTTTCAATCGAGGCAACATTGAGTTCTTTTTTCAATTGCCCATTGTATAAAAATCCACCTCTTCTCAATCTTCGATAGACTTCTCTTTCATTAAGAAAAGCATTGCCATCTGCAATATGGACAATGGTTTCAGGTTTAGGGAGTTCCCTGTCGGATTGTTCCATTTGTGCCAGGATCAGTATCCCAGTGACACAGGAACAAAATAGAACCCACAACGTAATTTTCAACCACTGCTTCATTGCAACTGTTCTGCTAAAGGTTCAACAATCCTGTCAATATCGCCTGCGCCAATGGTGAGGATGACACCCGAACGGCGATCCCTGAGATACTCCAGAACTCCGCTATGATTGCATAAACATTTCTGATCGACCGTCAGAGCGTTTAGAAGAATGTCACTTGATACTCCTTCAATGGGATGTTCCCTTGCAGGATAGATTGGCATGAGAACTACTTCATCAAGTTTGGAAAGTTCTTCTGTAAATCCTTCGAAAAAATCTCGGGTTCGAGAAAATAAATGAGGCTGAAATACTCCTGTAACCTTCATTTCCGGATACAGCAATCGTACAGAGCTAACGAGTGCGCGGATCTCTGTAGGGTGATGCGCATAGTCATCTATAATTATTAATTCTTCCGAACGAATATGATATTCAAATCGGCGTTTCACTCCCAGAAAGGTTTTTAACCCATGTCGAATCTCCTCTTCGGTAAGTCCAAGAAATTCTGCCATAGCTACACACGCGAGTGCATTCTCAGCATTGTGTATCCCTGGTATGCCCAGTTCAACCTTTTGCATTGTTATCTTAGGTGTGCGGACAGTAAACAAAAAACGCCCATCTGCGGAGTGTAAATCGAAACCAGAATAATCAGCCGATGCAGAATCAATAGCATAGGTAACCATTTTTGAATTGGATGCGACGTCTAGTCCTTCCCGTTTGACAAGAATACCTTCAGGAGAAACCAATCTTGCGTATTTCTGAAAACCAACCAAAAATTCAGAGCTGTCACCATAGATGTCTAAATGATCTGAATCAGTTGAAGTAATGATAGATGCAAAAGGTTTCAACTGCAGAAAAGACCTATCGAATTCATCGGCTTCGATAACCGTGTATGGAGAACTTGAGTTTACCAAAAGATTTGATTCGAAATTCGTTGCTATTCCACCGAGAAATGCGCTGCATCCCAATGTTGATTGATCCAGAAGATGTGCCAGCATGGAGCTTGTAGTCGTCTTGCCATGCGTTCCTGCGACTCCAATTCCCTTGCTTTCCCTGGTGATCAAACCCAATATCTCTGAACGCTTAAATAAAGGAAAACCTGATGTGCGAATGAAAGACAATTCACCGTGATCTGAAGGTATAGCAGGAGTGTAAATAAATAAACAGGAGCTAGGATCATTTATCTCTGATAGTATGTCAGCTCCAAAATCTTCAAAATGAATTTTTATACCTTCTTCAATTAAATCTTTGGTTAAAGTAGAAGGCGTTTTATCATAACCCGCTACATTCCAGTTTTTTGACTTAAAGTAACGCGCTAAGGCAGACATTCCAATCCCACCAATACCAATAAAATATGCTTGGTTAAATGAACTTAGGTATATGTGATCCAGTCTACTCACTTTTAAACAATCTTTTCCAATTCGTTCACAATAGCTTCAGTAGCTTCGGGTTTGCCTAATTTTACTATCTGAATGCTCAGCTCTTTTCTTCTTTCTTGGTTTTCGATCAGCTCAAAAACTTCGGAGATCAATTCACGCTCACTGTCCGAATCTTTCACCAACAATGCTGCGTTGCGTTGCACCAAAGCCAGGGCATTTTTGGTCTGGTGATCTTCTGCAACATTGGGAGATGGAACCAGGATCACAGGTTTACCGATCAGGCATAATTCAGAAACCGAGATCGCCCCAGCTCTGGATATAATTACGTCGGCAGCAGCATAGGCAAGATCCATTCGATCTATAAATTGTACCAAGCGAATGTTTTCTGGCAATCGATCCTTCCATTCCGATAAAAGCTGTTCGTAATAGAGTTTTCCACTTTGCCACAAGAACTGTACATCCTTGTTATCAGCAATGGCCTGCATGTTAGCGGTTACACTTCTATTGAGTGTACGAGCCCCTAGACTTCCACCGATGATGAGTACTGTTTGTTTTTCAGCATCAAGTTTATAATACTCTTGCGCTTCCACTCTCTTCCCATCAATCTTCACCATTTCTCTCCTTACCGGATTTCCCGTTAATCTTATCTTCGAAGAAGGAAAATATTTCTCCATTCCATCGTAAGCTGTACACAGAACTGTAACGCTTTTCGACAGAAGTATATTTGTCTTTCCAGGAAATGAATTTTGTTCCTGCACCAATGTTGGGATGCTGAGCCATGTAGCAACCTTTAAGGTAGGTCCTGATGCATAACCACCAACACCAATAACCGCTTGTGGGTCAAATTCCTTCAAGATTCGTCTGGCTTTGCTCAAGCTTTTTAGAATCTTGATAGGCAAGAGCAGATTTGAAAGTGTGAATTTCCTTTGAAAGCCCGCAATCGGCAAACCTATGATGGCATAGCCGGCCTCGGGGACCTTTTCCATTTCCATTTTACCTTCAGCTCCAATAAAAAGGATGTTCGCATCAGGATTTCTTCGCTTGATCTCATCCGCAATTGCAACTGCAGGGAAGATGTGTCCTCCTGTTCCACCGCCTGATATGATTACTCGTTCAAGTTTCATTTGTCCTTATACATTCGAGAATGCTGTTTCCTTATCGGAAGAATTATTGTTTGCAATGCCCTGAACAATACCCAGAGCAACACATGTCATTACTAGTGCAGATCCACCCATTGCAAGAAGTGGCATATTTTGTCCGGTCACAGGAAAAACACCCGTGCATACAAGCATGTTTACCGAGGCTTGGGTGAGCAGCAAAATGCCTATGCCTATACACGCGAACGTTTCGAAGAGTTTTTCAGAGGCCAATCCGATCCTGATCACGCGATAGAGAAGAATCAAGTACAAAAGAATCAAAATGACTGCAGAGATCAACCCAAACTCTTCCACAAAACTGGAATAATAGAAATCAGCATATGCCTCGGGGATATATTCTTTCAATTCCCCATCCCCTACTCCTTGCCCTAAGATTTTTCCATTGTGGATCGCATATTTCGCATTTAGGGCCTGTGCATTTGAACGAACATCCGTGTCGTTGTCCAATTTGTTCAAGATTCTATTCTCCCAGGTTTCAAAGCGAGGAAATAAATTCAATTCAGGCACTGCTTTATGCAGACCAACAGCCATGAATGCGACGAGAACGATCCCCATGCAGGTCAAAAACAATTTAGATATTGGAACCTTACCAATAAAGAGTAAGGTCATAGAAATAGCAAATAATAAAAACGCCGTAGAAAAATTATCCTTCAAGATCAACCCACAAACGATCAAAATGGGGATGATCAATGGTTTAAATCCTTCCTTCCAATCATCGAGCACCTCTTGTTTCCTTGAAAGTATTCTCGATAAATAAATTAGAAGCGCCAATTTGGCAAAATCGGACGATTGAAATGTCAAGCCTATAAATGGAATTTTAATCCACCTGCCCGCGTCATTGACCTTCGTTCCAAAAAACATAGTGAAAAGCAACAAGGTAACACCTACGTAATAGGTGAATTTAGATAGCTGGGATATGTACTTTGGGTCCTTTTTATGAATCCAGAACATCACAAAAAATCCAATGACCACATATAAAAGATGTTTGAAGAGATATTTAAAAGGAGTACCCCCCTCGATCTTAACGAGAATAGGGACAAAACTATAAACGCTCACTAAAGAGAAACCCAACATCAGCAATGTAATAATCCAGATTACTCCATCCCCTTTCAAATATTTAAGGTACTCTTTCATTCGTTTCTTCTATGCTCTACAAATGATTCAAACTGTCGCAACAAGCTCAGAGAATTTTCTCCGGAAGCTGTGAATAATACCATGCGCTTATTGGATTTGAGTTGCTCCAAAAAATGTAGAGCATCCGAAAGATCTGAAGTGCCAACAGCAGTATTTACTTCTCCAATCCAAAGACTATTTAACTCAAAAACATTTGAATTATGTACGACAAGAGCCTCCAGATTTCGAACAACCGTTTGGTCTTCAGCGAATACTGAAGTTAATTCTTCGATTCCCCCAATCCAAGTCACCTTAAAAGGAAAAGATCCGAGTGTATTAATCAACGCACCCGTCTCCGGACGCAACCAGGCAAACACATCCATGCCCCACAATTTACCTAAGGGACGAATCGGAGAACCTATACTTTCCAGAGCCTCTTTTCTCGACTGAATAAGTTTTTCAGAACCTGTATGTACATTCCTTTCCTCCATCTTATCAGTTTAAAGAGCCCGTACTGCGGATTTAAATTGATTTCCTCTGTCCTCGTAGTTTTCAAAAAGATCGAAACTTGCACATGCCGGTGACAAAAGAACTGTTTCATCGCTCTTAGCAAGTCGGTAGCCATACGCTACTGCTTCCATTGCCGAACGTGCCTCTACAATTGTTGGAATCACCCCTGAAAAAGTATCTATTAGCTTTTTGTTGTCTACACCAAGACAAATAATCGCCTTAACCTTATCCCTTACCAAATCCATTAGTTCAGAATAGTCATTTCCCTTATCAACGCCTCCAACGATCCAAACCGTCGGTTTCTCCATGCTTTCCAAAGCAAACCACGTTGAGTTTACATTGGTAGCCTTAGAATCATTGATAAATTCAATCCCATGAACTTTGGCCACAAATTCCAGGCGATGTTCGACATTGACAAAGTCTTCTAAACTTTCTCTGACAACTTCTTTTCTGATTTCCAGAATCCGTGACGCTATCCCAGACGCCAGGGAGTTTTGGGTGTTGTGCTTACCCTTCAGTGCTAAATCGTGAATTGACATAGTGAATTGATCGTTTATATTTATTGTTATTTGTTGCGCATCTGCATAGCCCCCTACTTCCAGTTTTTCCTTGAGCGAAAAAGGAGCTGTGCGGGCTTTTACTTCCCGCTTTGTTAGTTCTTTTCGGATTACCTCATCGTCGTAGTTATAGATGAACCAATCCTCACTTGTTTGATTTTGAAGTATTCGAAACTTTGAATTGATATAATTCTGCATATTGTACTCATACCTGTCGAGGTGATCAGGTGTGATATTGGTCAGAACGGCAATATTCGCTCTAAAATCAGTCATGTCATCCAGCTGAAAAGAGCTTAGCTCCAGTACATACCAATCGTTTGACTCATTGGCCACCTGGCGAGCGTAGCTACGTCCCACATTACCGGCAAGACCCACCCTAATTCCAGATTTTTTCAGGATGTGGTGCGTTAGGAGCGTAGTTGTTGTTTTACCGTTGCTTCCGGTGATACAAATAGCTCTGGCGGTTGAGTAATAACCTCCAAACTCTATTTCTGACACTACTTTAATTCCCTTCGAATGAACGGCTTTCATAACAGGAACCGTATCAGCAATTCCGGGAGACTTGATTACCAGATCGGATGCTAAAATCCTTTCCATAGAGTGACCACCCTCTTCAAAAGCCACATTCAGCTCCTCCAACTCTCGCTTGTGTTCCTCCTTGATTTTACCAAAATCAGACACAAATACTTGCCAGCCCTTCTTTTTTGCAAGAACAGCTGCACCGACACCACTTTCGCCGGCACCTAAAATGGAAATATGTGTTCCTTCAGGTATCACTTATCTCAATTTCAATGTGACAATAGTTATGACCGCGAGCAACACACCGACAATCCAGAACCGTGAAACGATCTTTGCCTCGTGTAGTCCTTTTTTCTGAAAATGATGGTGCAACGGAGCCATGAGGAAAATTCTCCTTCCTTCTCCGGTTCGCCGCTTAGTGAATTTAAAATATCCCACCTGGAGGATCACAGAAAGGTTTTCAATCAGGAAAATACCACACAGCACAGGTATCAAAAGTTCCTTTCGAATAGAAATAGCAAATACTGCGATGATTCCTCCCAGAGCTAAACTTCCCGTATCTCCCATGAAAACCTGCGCCGGAAAAGAATTGTACCACATAAAACCAATGCACGCACCAACGAACGCAGCGATAAAAATTACGAGCTCCTCCGCCAGCGGAATGTACATTACATTCAGATAATCTGCGAATCTGGCGTTCGAGCTTACATAAGCCAGAATAGCCAAGGCAAGACCAATAATTGCCGAAGTTCCGGTTGCGAGTCCATCCAGACCATCCGTCATATTCGCGCCGTTAGAAACCGCGATTACGATAAAAATCACTATTGGAATAAAAAGCAACCATCCGAATGATTTATTTGAGTCTCCTATCAACCAATTGTAGTTGAATTCATTTCCTTTGATGAAAGGAATG
>JAJTDX010000121.1 GCA_021298235.1 Cryomorphaceae bacterium
GGAATTACGCCGGAGTCAAGTGCTCTTCGGAGAGAGGCACCTTCTTTGAGTAAATGATCCTGCCCGATATATTCATCGAGCGTCTTAGGTCTCATTCGTTCAGCAAGAGGTGCGCGGAAAGTCGTCATTCTACGATTCAAAAATACCAATTCATAGGATTGCCCTAGCGCTTTAAAAAACTAAATAATCAACAACTTTTTAAACGAATTAATTGTGATTCGGATTTAAAGGGAATTTTGAAATGGTCTTGTATTCTTTTCCCTGTTTCTCCATGCAATACTGCCAGAAATTATCGTTCACAGTTCCTAGCACCTCGTCATTTGAAATGTTATCCACAACGATCCAGGAATGTTCAAGTATTTCATTTGCCAGTTGACCTTTGTCCCAGCCCGAATACCCGAGAAAAAAACGCATTCTAGAGCTGTTTGATGGTTCTTCCTCTAATATAGCTTTAAGTTGTGAAAAAGATCCACCGAAGTATAATCCATTTCGTATTTCATAGCTTTCCTCTATATCTGGAAAAGAGTGTATGTAATAGAGGCTCTGTGTTTCAACAGGTCCACCAACACTTATACGGGCGTGTATGTCTGGAAAATCATTGTCAATTTCGTGAAGATCCACTTCTAGAAAATTATTCAAAACGAGGCCAAAAGAGGCATTTTCACTGTGTTCACACAATAAGATGACAGATCTTCTGAAATAGGCCTCGTCCAGAAAAGGATCTGAAATGAGTAGGGTACCACTCTGGGGTTCTTTGAAATTTTTAAAAGACAAATCAATCACATCGCAATTTACTTCTATTTCGTTTTACTTAGAATGAATTTTGGTCTAAAAAGTTGTTAAAGAAATACCGGCGGTTTCCTGAGTTCAATCTTTGCGTCCTGAAAGATGCTGGATGTATTGCGAATGCTAAGTAAAAAACTCTTGTTGCCACCTATCGGAGTCCAATAAAAGGATAAAGCCCAACAATGCATGTCTCGTGAAAGAGTAAATCGGGCATTGCTAATTTTTTCTGTTTCCAGATCAATATTGATGTTGGCAGCTAACTTCCAACGCTGTGTAAAACTAAGATCTCCATTTAAAACAACCGTTTGTATCTGATTGAAATCATTTGGATTTAGGACAGATTTGCTGGTGTTAGCAGTAATGCCATAAACGTGGGAAAGGGTAAGTTTCCATGGAATGTTGAAATCAAGTAAGTATTCGGGGTGCAGAGCGAAATAGGTGTAATCTGAGGTCCAATTCTCAGATATGGACATTTGTGTATTCGTCAATTTAATGCGACTTTCCTTTGATGTAAGAGTGGCCGAACCTGTAAGTGTAGTTTGAAGAAATCTCCCCAGTTTTCCAGTGGAACTCAAGGCATATTGTGACAAGGTTTTTCCCGTAGTCTGATCCCATGTATAAGGACTGAATGAAGAAGTAGCCACGAAATTCAACCAGGGAATGGGACTTATTCTTAGGTTCAAGGATAGATCTGATAATTTCATAGAATCCTTCACAAGATCATACGTTCCATTCACCGAAAGCATATCTACAATGCGTGTCTTTTTAAATCCGGTGACCGTGTCTTTGTCGGATCGTCTTTTTAATTCGAAGGTGTTGTTAATACCGAACGTTATCAGCGAGGCTGTCTTTATTGCTGATCCTGAGTATACACTTCGTTCAAAAGGAGAGTAGGTAAGGTCGCTTGGACCCGATGATGATGTAACAGTGGAAAGGGGGTTGAGTTGTGGTACGTATCTGTATCCTATGGATGGTGTCATTAGATGTCGCAGCAATGGCTTTTTCTTCCCCAAGAACTTGTAATATGAATACAAGACCGTTGTTGCCTGAACTCCGATGTTCATTTCGTGCCACATTCCAGATTTTTTCAAGGTATCGATGAAGGTTGTATTTTGGATAGGATCGAATGTTTTGGAGATCTGTTGAAAATTCAACTTATTAGTATATAGCAGATTGGGTGTGATCTTAATAGCGTTTTTGAAGAAAGAGGTGGTTGTTTGGATGTTCATGTTTTGGAAAACCCCATTCATAAACTGATCAGAGATCGTTCTTAAATCTCCTGTGGCCATGAGTGAATCCGTGAAATTGGATCTGTTTTGTGCTTCTAAATTATAGGTAAGTCCCAATCTGGAAAACAACTGTGCAAGTCCTCCTGTTCCTTTGACAAACCTTTTGAAAGGAAAGATCCGAGTTACGTTGAAGTTGAAAATGGGTGCGGTAAGAGACACATTATTCGTAAGTGAATTTTGTCGCACTGCGACTTTCATACCTGAATTTATGGGCTTTCCGGGAAAAAACCGAGTCATGTTAATGTCAGAGTTGAAGCTGTTGTTAAAATACTGTTCGTTTAATGGATCCAGATTGTTCTTTGACTGGTTGTCTGAGATGAAATTGACACTTGAGCTAAAGTTCCAGAATGGATTAGATTTTGGTTCTTTTCGGTGACTCCATTGAAGGCTTAGCTTTTCGTTCGTAAGATTGTCGGGGAAACCACTTCTGAATTGCTGAAAGCCTAGATCAAGCGTGCCCGAAAACCCATAGCGTTTCTCATAATCAAAAACATTTCGCAATCCCCAACTTCCTCGTGAGTAGAGATTTGCGTACACCACAGTTTGCATTCGATCATTAATTGGAATATAATACCCTAGATTTTGAAAGCCAAAACCATAAGCAGAAAGAGGAGTGAATTCTGGAAAGAGTATGCCGTGGGTGCGGTCTTTTTGTTGAGGGATAACAGCATATGGTAAGCCAAGAGGCGTCGGAACTCCCTGTACCCACAGGTTCATTGGACCGGTAACAATGCGCTTTTCAGGAATAAATACGGCTCTTGACAGCTGGAAGTGATAATGAGGTTCAGGAAGGTTACATGTTGTAAAACGTCCCATTTTGAAATGAATCTCATCATTTGCTTGTTTCTTAGCGACCCCCATATACAAAAAGGCTTCGTTGGGTTGTAAGGTGAGCTCTTCGATATACCCTTTTTTAGTTTCAAAATTATAACGGATGGATGCCGCTTTAATTTCTTCGCTTCCATCTGTAAATGTAGGAAGGTCAATTCGGTTACTATCCTTGTCAAACGAGTATTTAGCAAGAACTTCTTGTTTGTTCAGATCGATCAAAAGATACCCTGCTTTCATATCGGTATCAGCCGTTTTTATGCGGGCTTTACCGAATAGATGAATTTGTTTGTTGGGAACATCATTGAAGATTGAATCCTCTGCAGAATAATAGACCTTTTCATTAAACGAACTCTCCTCTAAATAAAGCGTGTCCCGAGTCTGTGCTATACAGGAAGTGTTACGAAACATTATTAACAACGTTCCGATCATAAATATCCTTATGGCATTGAACTTGATCAGATCAGCAGGTTAATTTTGTGATGGCCTTGAAATTGCGTGCAAAACTATTAAAATTGACGTCTTTGTGATGAAAAAAAACAGATCATATAACTCTTTGATACTGCTTTTATTGTTTTTTGTTTCCTGTTGCACGGTCAATTATGCACAGGACAATGCTACCTCGGCACCTGCCTTGAAAACGATTGTGATTGATGCCGGTCATGGAGGAAAAGATCCAGGCTGTCATGGTGCTTCGGCAAATGAGAAAACGGTTTGTCTGAACATTGCTCTAAAACTGGGTGCTCTTATTAAAACAAAGTATCCGGGGATCAATGTTGTGTATACTCGTGATAAGGACGTGTTCGTTGAGCTTGACGAGCGAGCGAGTATTGCAAACAGGGCAAAAGCGGACTTATTCATTTGTATCCACGCCAATTCTGCAAGTGCCGCTGCTTATGGAGCCGAAACCTATGTTCTCGGGCTTCACAGAACTGAGTCTCAACAGCATGTTGCGGAAAGGGAGAATGCGACGATTTACCTTGAGGAGGACAAGGGTGCCAAATATAAGGATTTTGACATGTCTCCTGATGCTCTGATTGCGCGACAACTTCAGCTGGCTGTATTTTTGGATCATTCTATAAATTTTGCGGATAAACTTCAAAAGGAGTTTAAACGATTAGGAAGATACGATCGAGGGGTGAAACAAGCCGGATTTTTAGTTTTGTATAAAACAACGATGCCAAGTGTTTTGATAGAAACGGGATTCTTAACAAATCCCTCTGAAGAGAAGTTTCTTGCTGATACAAGCGGCCAGCGAAAAATGGCCGGAGCAATGTTTACTGCCTTTGAAAATTATAAAAACGAATTGGAGGGAGTAGTTGTAAAAATAGATACTAAAACAACAGAAACTCCTGTGGTTGCAACAAAAGACACACCTGTTGAAGTGCCGGTGAATAATTCTACTGAAGAGATTATCTTTAGGGTGCAGATTGAGACCTCAGAGAAAAAAGTTTCGCTGAACAATGAGAAATTCAAAGGAATGGACGTTTATGAATATGTTCAAGACAACCTGTTTAAATATACTGTAGGCGCGTTTAAAGGGGATTATTCCGGGGCAAATAATTTTAAGAATGAGTTAAGGGAGAAAGGGTTTCAGCATGCATTTGTGGTGGCGTTCCAAAATGGTCAGCGAATTAATTTAGAAAAAGCTATTAAATTAGCACAAAAATAGATTTTGAAGATCTCCAAAGAAGTAAAGACAGGCGTTATTGCGATCATATCGATTGCACTTTTGGTAGCGGGCATCAATTTTTTGAAGGGCAATAGTTTCTTTGGTGGAGACGATAAGTATTACGCATACTTTCCAAATTCCGGTCAACTCGCCACGGCATCAAATGTGACCTTGAATGGGGTAATTGTAGGTAAAGTATTAGATGTAACATACGTTGCCAAAAATCCTGCTGATAAAAAGGTGCGTGTTACTTTTTCTATTCAAAACAATGACGTAAAACTTCCTGCAGGCAGTACGGTTGAAATTGGATCTTTAGATCTTTTCAGCAAAGGAATGATGATCATGGTGAGCTCTGATATTTCAAAAGGATTTTTAAAGCCAGGTGCTACGTTGCCTGGACGTTTAGCAGTTGATATGATGTCTCAGGTCAAGTCGTATGCGGATCCTATCTCTCAAAAGGTTCAGGCCATGATGACCTCCATTGATAAAATGATTACTTCCGTAAGTGCTTTCTGGGACGCCACAGCGACCTCTGAAATTGAAAAAAGCATGAAAGAAGTTAAAATAGCCATTGAACGAATAGGTAATGTTGCCAAAGAAGTGGAGTTGTTAGTGGGCGAGGAGAGGGTGAAATTTGGCAGGATCATGAATAATGTGGAGAGCATTACAGCTAATCTTAAACGAAGCAATGATGAAGTCGCCGGAATTGTGGGGAACGCTAAAAAAATAACAGATGATATGGTTTCGGCTGACTTTAAAGGCGTCGTCGCAAATGCTTCTCAGACATTGAAGAGCTTCAATGATGTTCTTGGTCAGGCAAAAAGCGGGGAAGGTACCCTTGGCAAACTGCTTGGAGATGAAAAGTTGTACAATGAGCTTGTAAATACAAATAAGGAGCTTCAGGAATTGGTGGAAGATATTCAAGTACATCCAGAGCGTTACATTCATTTCTCTGTTTTTGGATCAAAAACTAAGGGTGTACCACTGACATCCAAGGATGAA
>JAJTDX010000030.1 GCA_021298235.1 Cryomorphaceae bacterium
GTCCTTATGGAACAGCTGAGGCTCGAAAGCGTGAGAAGTATCTTAAAAGTACTGCTGGAAAGAATTTTTTAAGAAAGCTGGGAATTATTTTTAACTGACATAGAAAAGAGTCGGCGGTTCAAGATTCCCTGTCTGCTTGACGCAGTCAGGCAGGCGTCCATCACCACCAAGGGCGATCTGAAATGATCGCCTTTTTTATGTGAGCTATTCTGTTTATTTTCTGAAAAGTGAGAAGGACGGTACGACATATGTCGGAATGGCAAAAGGGGTGTTGATTCTTTTTAGAGCACATCCTACGCACAGATCCTCTCTTCTTTTGTCTAACCCAAGTGATATATTTTTAAATTCGTCTATGCGTATAATTGTAGATAGCGGTTCAACCAAAAGTGATTGGGTTGTGATAGATGGGGATTCGGTTAAGTATTTTACTACATCTGGTTTAAATCCTTTGTTCCACACAATAGATTCTGTGGCAGAGACTGTATTCAATCATTCGGAGCTTTTCCAATATTCCAAGGATGTTCAGGAGCTCAATTTCTACGGAGCAGGCTGCTCCGCTGGTCCAATGAAAAACATCATTCAGACAGGTTTGCAAACAGTTTTTACCAATGCCAGAATTAACGTGGATCACGATCTTGCTGCTTGCGCTTATGCAACATATACAGGGGAACCGGCCATTGCGTGCATTTTAGGTACTGGTTCGAATTCTTGTTTCTATGATGGCAATGTAATTTTTCAAGCCATTCCTGCTTTGGGCTATATTTTAGGAGATGAGGGCAGTGGTACTTATCTCGGGAAACGCTTACTAAGGGATTTTTTATATCAAAGATTGCCTCAATCATTGAGTGAACACTTAAAGAAAGATGCGCAATTAGATAAAGAAAAAATAGTTGATCTAGTCTACAGAAAACCAAATGCGAATGTTTTCCTTGCATCACTGGCTAGTCATTTATATGCATTCCGAGATGAGGAATACGTCATAGAAGTGGTCAGTGAAGGCTTCAGAAAGTTTTTTGAAATTCATGTGAAAGCATATCCTGAGTATTCGAATTTTCCTGTACATTTTGTCGGATCAATAGCCTACCTCTTTCGTGACGAACTCACAAACGTTGGTCGTGAATTAGAGATCAGAACAGGAACTATTTTACAAAAACCGATCGAGGGCTTGGTGAGATTTCATCAAAGGTGAAGATGTGGAGAAACTATTCCCAAGTGTTTTTTTATCAATTTTAAACAATAAAAAAGGAGAACCAAGTTGGTCCTCCTTCATACATAATAATTTAATATTATTACAGACGGAATGAAATTCCGACAGAAGCATTGAAGATATTACCCATTCCGTTGTTCACTGAGCTGTTAAAAACTCTGTCAACGTAATGGCTTTGCTTAGCTAGCAGAACTAGGGATAGATCAGCATTTACAGAAAGTTGCTCTGTTAAATGATATTGAGGATTCAATCCGAAAATAAAGTTGATCATATCGTCGTTTCCTTTGAAAAGAGGATCTTCAAACTCTCCAATGTTTGTTCTATAGTTGTCTTTGAAGCCAGGGTTCGAGTTTGTATAAAATCCAAATCCTCCATGAAACTTCAATCCAAAAGTTTCGGTTCCAAAGCCTGCGAGGTCACTTACGTTAACGACACCTTGCAAAGATGCACGGATTCCCAGTGAGCGATCAACATCACTTGCATTGTTTGTTGCAGTGTAGGTGTCAAAGCCAAGATCACCTTTAAGTGAATAGAGTTCATTTATTTCATAGCCAACGCCCCCCTCAAGGTGTAATCCTGCGCCTAGAGTTGATGAGTCTGAAACAAATCCACCGACGCGGGTTCCAACATTCAGGTCAAAGTAAAGGTTTTCTGTAAATGACTGCGCACTCGCACCCAAAGCGAAAAGCGTAAAAACGGAAACAATAATTTTTTTCATAGGTCTTTTTGTTTAATTGTGAGCAAATTTAAAACAATTTGGGTAGGTCTTACGCTGTTTCTTTTGAATTGTTTCGAATCGTTAAGAATTTTGTTGAAAACTAACGATGAATTTCGTTCATTTTGAATCTATCCTTATCTAGTTTTGCCTCAAACTTAAATTAATCTACGTATGAAAAAAGAGAAAATCTTTCGGTCAGGTAGTATTGCTGTTTTCTGTGCGCTGATGTTATTGGCGACTTCTTGCAGTACTTACCAACATTCTCACCGGGTATCTAACATTGCCGAAGAGAATATTGTTGTAACCAACAAGATCGCTGTCGATCTCAAGGTTGATTTAAATAAATCGTGTCGTGGTAGATCCGGCCGTCACAAAAATGTGAAAGATGCAAAGGATGAAGCATACTATGATGCGATTCAGACAAACACAATTCATGTGTTGGTCGATCCTATTTACAGTGTAACTACAACTCGCACACTTTTTGGAAAAATGAGCACGGCGGATGTTGTAGGATTTGCGGGATACTACCGAAATTCGAGAAGTTTAAAAAGTATCGAAGATGCACTAAAGTCAGAACAAGCTGAAAAAGATAAGGTTGCTTTCCAAACGGCTTTGAAGAACTACAAGACACTTGCCGCAATTGGAGGGTTATCTTCAATTACGGAGGTAGAGAAGTATCGTATCGACGAAAATTGCAAGCCTTGTACCATTTATAAAAATGAATCTAAAACGAAATCAACAGATGAATTCTTTAAGTTCGTTTCAAGATTGAAATACTAATTAATCCATTAAAGAAAGACAAATGAAAAATATTCATATAAATGGTTTTCTGGGTGCAATGGTAATTGTGGCCGGAACAATGACATCCTGTAGTTCTTACAAGCACTCTCACAGGCTTTCTCAGATTCCTGAGAAAAGTGTTGTTATTGCAGACAAGGTTGGGGTTGAATTGAAAGTTGATGAAAATAAAGTAATTCAGGCTACCTCAAATAAAAGACATGCTTCTCCTCAGGATGCTAAGGACGAAGCATACTACAACGCTATTGTGAACAACAATTGTCACGTGTTGGTAGACCCGATCTATAAAATTCAGACTTCAGCTAAAATCTTGATCTTTGGCGGTAAAAGTACTGCGACTGTAACTGGTTTCGCAGGTTACTATCAAAATCCGAGATCTTACAAAGAGATCAAAGATGAGTTAGAGGCTGAAGAGTTGAAGGCAAAACAAGAAGCTTTTGACCAGGCTGCAAAGCAAATGAAACAATTGAAAGATGATGGTGTAATTAAGCAGAACACCACAGTTTCTTCAAGTGATTCTAAGACAACTAACGTTGACGCAGTAGGTAAACTTCAGGAACTTTCATTAAACACGCTTACAGTGGAAGCTGAGTATGAGGTAACCAAAACGACGGAGACTACTTCATTGGTTGATGAATATGAAGCATTCTTGAAAGGCGTAAATAATCCTTCAACAGTTGGTATCTCTGAGAATAGCGCAGACAGTGCGTTCGGTGCAGAAGAACCTGCTGAGAAGAAAAAGGGTCTACTTCGTAGATTGATGTTCTGGAAGAAATAATTCAGATTTTTTAATAAGGCGGAACTTCGGTTCCGCCCTTAAAATAAGTACATGAAAAATATCTTTTCAGCGGTTTTATTTTTTTGTTCAATTTCATTGTTTGGTCAATCCACTAATCAGAGTACCCCAAAGAAAAGTAACCCGTTGCCAAATTCATTATTTAATTTGGATGTTAATTATGCGCTTGGATCGCCGATTTTAGGTATCAAAAGCGTTATTGGCTCTAACAATTCTGGGTTTTTACTAGGCTTTCAGTTCGGTGGATATGAATTTTCCCCTATTGATTATTACAGTGAAATCGAAGCAGCCCGGGTTGAAGGGTATAACGAAACATATAATTTTAAGTCATTGAGAATCGGCTATCAAGGATCAATTTTTAATGGTTTATATTGGAATACATCTATAGACCTTTGTTCAAGTTCATATTATAACTATAGTTCCTATGATTACGACGCTGGCTATTACCAATCTTACTCAGATTATGGCGATAGAAGGGGTTATAGAGTAAACCTTGGAATTGGATATACGCTGTCATTACTAAAATCAAAGAGATTGTATCTTAATTCAGAATTTGTAGTTCACGTGTTGGACAGGTCTCAATTTAATACAACTAGAATTCAAGCATCTTTCGGAATTGGATATCGAATCGGTACACCGGCCAAAACAACTTACGAAGGCGTTAAGGAAATAAGAACTGTTCCAATGCAGCCTTAATGGTAATTGAACAACATTGAATTGAAGGGAGGCTATTGTCTCCCTTTTTTATTTTAGGAACTCTCGAAGTTCATTGATTTTGAAGCCTGTAGACGAGCTGCTGATCGAAAAACATGCCTCTGCAAGCCCAAAATCTGCCTCGAATATCATTTCGGAATTGTCATTCAGTGCTATTCGCATTGTAGAGAGTGGGATGGGTTCAAATGCTTTTTTATTGTAGAAACAACCTGGAGACCCACTTTTAAAGGAGGTGTAGTCTTCCTCAAAACGCTGATTGATCATCTTTTCCAACTCGGCAATCTTTTCTGCTTTAAACAGATCCACATTGGACAGTTTCGAAGCTGCGCTTGTCTTTATATCGAAGATCTCAGTGGACCAGAGATACCTGCCTTTCGAATCTGGGGTGCCTTTCTCGATGAATTTGTATGTGCGCCACAAACAGGTGTTGATTACAACTGGCGGTGCATTGTTGTTACTGGATTGAATTTCTTCAGAACAGGTAATCAGCGTGTAATTGATACGTGAAATTGAGTCAAGTAGCTCGTAAACTTCCTTCTCCAGCTGTGTCCGCGTAGCGCGTGCCGATTCTTTCTCGTTAAACACATCGCCTTTAAGTGCAATAATTTCTTTTTTGAGGTGAACAATCTTTTCAGCGGCTATATTTACAGATGAACTTAAACTGTCATTTGCACGCTTCAAGCTGTCTGTTTTGGCTTCTAGACGTTCAATTTGTTTGCTTTTACGGTTAGGAAAGAAATGGTCCAGCTGTTTTTCAAAGAAATTTTGACCGTGTAGTGTAAAACACGAGAAAATTAGGATAGTAAAAACAAGGATCAACTTCACCTGATATGCTCTTTGATGCACAAAAATGCACATTCCTTGAATTAAATTCCCGGCTCGGTGAAAAAATATTTGAACAAAAGCAATAGTCCAATAATGAGTGCGAATGCGCTCAGGATGAGCACTGCTCCTGCTGATATATCTTTAATGCGAGCAATTTTTGTGTTGTTTTCTGTTGAGTATAAGTTGCATAGCTCTTCAATGGCAGTATTGATTCCCTCCGCAGCGAGCACGCAACCGGAGGTTAATAAAACCAACAACCATTCGATTAGAGTAAACGAAACTAGAACTCCAAAAATGCAAATCGTAGCAAATAGAAATAAATGTATTTTGAAATTACGGCCCTGTAATAGGTGTTTGATGCCTTTAAAGGCAAACAGAAAACTTTGCAGAAAAGATGTCATGGCAAAAAATCATAGTTCATTTTGCTAAAATATACTTAATACGTTAAAATACTCAGTAACTTTGTTGCACGTTCATTCAGATAAACTTATGAAGAAAGGTGGAGGGATCGGCCCTGTGAAACCTTGGCAACCCTCGACATGAGAAGGTGCCAAATCCAATTTCGAATGTATTTCGAAAAAAGATAAGTAATCGTCAATCGACCTTTCTCATAGTTCTTTGAAACTTACTGCACTATGAGTAATATTCGTGATATATTAAAACGCCGTATCCTCGTGCTAGACGGAGGAATGGGAACCATGATTCAACCATACAATCTGGAGGAAGAGGATTTCCGTAGAAATTGGTTTGAAGGTCATTCAAAACCACTGAAAGGAAACAACGATCTCTTATCCCTAACCCGTCCGGAAATTATTAAGGAAATTCACAGGCAATACCTTGAAGCCGGTGCGGATATTATCGAAACCAATACGTTTTCGGGTACCTGGATCGCTCAAGCGGATTATGAGCTGGAGAGCTCAGTGTATGACATTAATTTTCATGGTGCCAGATTGGCAAAACAAGTGGCAGAGGAATTTACAGCATTGAATCCCGATAAACCACGTTTTGTGGCAGGGTCAATTGGTCCAACCAATCGAACAGCATCTATCTCACCGGACGTCAATGACCCAGGTTTTCGTGCTATCACATTCGATCAACTTGCGGATGCGTATCGTCAGCAGGTCGAGGCACTCATCGATGGAGGTGCGGATCTACTCCTTGTAGAAACCGTTTTCGACACCTTAAATGCCAAAGCTGCGTTATTTGCAATTGATGATGTTTTAAAGGAACGAGCACTTGAACTCCCAATTATGGTTTCCGGCACGATTACAGACCAAAGTGGACGTACCCTTACAGGCCAAACGACAGAAGCTTTTCTGATTTCAGTTTCACATATGCCCTTGTTGTCTGTTGGCTTGAATTGTGCTCTTGGGGCTTCGATGATGCGACCGTATCTGCAGGTTCTAAATCGGCTTTCGCCGTTTGCTGTTAGCGCACATCCAAACGCTGGTTTGCCCAATGAATTTGGCAAATACGACGAAACGCCCGAAATGATGGCCGACCAGATCAAAGAATTTCTTGAGCTGGGATTAGTAAATATTATTGGGGGCTGTTGTGGCACAACTCCGGACCATATCCGAAGTATAGCCGAGCTTGCCAGTAAGTATAGTCCGAGAAGTTATGCTGAACAATTAAATTCAGAGGATCATGAGTAAAGTAACCCTGCGTTTATCAGGTCTCGAACCTCTGATTGTTTCGGCAAAGAGTAATTTTATCAATGTTGGTGAACGAACCAATGTCACCGGATCAAGGGCTTTTCTCAGAATGATCAAAGAAGGAGACTTCGAGTCCGCGCTTTCTGTTGCACGAGATCAGGTGGAAGGCGGTGCCCAGATCATTGATATTAATATGGATGAAGGAATGATCGATGGGGTAGAAGCCATGGTCAAATTTCTGAATCTAATTGCCTCTGAACCCGACATTGCTCGTGTTCCAGTCATGATCGATAGCTCTAAATGGGAGATTATTGAAGCGGGATTGAAATGTCTTCAAGGAAAGGGAGTTGTGAATTCCATCTCTTTGAAAGAAGGTGAGGCAAAATTTAAAGAGCAAGCAACAAAGATCAAGCGCTATGGGGCGGCTGTTATTGTCATGGCATTTGACGAAAATGGTCAGGCTGATACCTTCGAGCGCCGAATTGAGATTTGCAAAAGGTCCTATGACATTTTAATCGAGCAGGTGGGTTTTCCAAAGGAAGATATCATCTTCGATCCGAATATTTTTCCTGTAGCTACAGGAATGGAGGAACACAATAACAATGCGGTGGACTTTTTCCGGGCAACACGGTGGATTCGGCAAAATCTACCCGGGGCTCATGTGAGCGGTGGAGTTTCGAACGTCTCATTTTCTTTCCGAGGAAACGATAAGGTGAGGGAAGCAATGCATTCGGCATTTTTATACCACGCTATTCGTGAAGGAATGGACATGGGAATTGTAAATCCAACCATGCTTGAAGTGTATTCCGACATTGAGCCTACTTTACTAGAATACGTTGAGGATGTATTACTCAACAGACGACCGGACGCTACTGAACGCTTGCTTGAATTCGCAGAGACAATAAAAGGTGACGGAAGGAAAAAGGAAGTTGATCTTTCCTGGCGAGACACAACTGTTGAAAAGCGTTTGGAACACGCGCTTGTGAAAGGGATTACAGATTATATTGAGGTCGATGTTGAAGAGTGCAGAACTCGATTCGAGCGACCTATTCAAGTCATAGAGGGGCCGCTGATGGCAGGGATGAATGTGGTGGGAGATCTCTTTGGATCTGGACAAATGTTTCTTCCACAGGTAGTTAAATCAGCGCGTGTAATGAAAAAGGCAGTCGCATATCTGCTGCCATACATCGAAGCTGAAAAGAATGGGGAGCGTTCTTCTGCAGGTAAAATTCTCATGGCAACTGTCAAAGGAGATGTTCACGATATTGGCAAAAATATTGTCGGAGTTGTGCTCGGTTGTAACAATTACGAGGTAATTGACCTCGGAGTAATGGTTCCTTTTGAGAAAATAATTGAAACAGCAATTACCGAAAAGGTCGATGCAATTGGGTTGAGTGGGCTGATCACACCTTCTTTGGATGAGATGGTTACGGTGGCAAAGGAAATGCAACGTGCCGGACTAACTATTCCGCTTTTAATTGGAGGTGCAACTACCTCTAAAGTTCATACAGCAGTTAAGATCGAAGAACATTATCTGGGTGGTCAAACTGTTCATGTTCTGGATGCATCCAGAGCAGTGACGGTGGTGGAGAGCTTGCTTGGAGGTAAAAAAGATTCGTTCGTTCGGGAGGTTAAAGAGGAATATGAACGAGTTCGAGAACACCACCAAAAGCACCGCGCGTCCAAACAGCTTTTATCGTTGAGCGAAGCAAGAGCCAATAATTTGCGTTTAGAGTTTAATCCTGACAAACTCACTGCGCCCAATCGACTCGGATTAACGGTTTTTGAGGATTTTGACTTGAAAGAGTTGGTCGCTTACATCGATTGGACACCTTTCTTCCAAACTTGGGAGTTACACGGTAAATTTCCGGGTATTTTGAATGATGAGGTGGTGGGTCAGGAGGCGCAACGGCTCTTCAATGATGCCCGACAGATGCTTCAACAAATCGTTGATGAACAGTGGTTGAAGGCAAGAGCGGTCATCGGACTTTTTCCTGCGAATTCGACAGGTGATGACATAGAAATCTACGATCCGCAAGATAGAAAAACCGTTATTGCCATACAACATACCTTACGCCAGCAGACTAAAAAAGCAGCAGGACAACCAAATAGTGCACTTGCAGACTTCATTTCACCTAAGGAATCAGGGCAAATGGATTACATTGGTGGATTTATTGTGACTACAGGAATTGGTTTGGATAAGCACGTGGAGCGATTTGAAGCAGAGCATGATGATTACAATTCTATTCTCTTGAAAGCCCTTGCCGACCGACTTGCTGAGGCGTTTGCAGAAAAAATGCACGAACTTGTGAGAAAGGACTACTGGGGTTATGCGCCTAACGAACACTTGTCTAATGAGTTGCTGATTAAAGAAAGTTACCGAGGAATTCGTCCGGCTCCAGGATATCCTGCATGCCCGGATCATACGGAAAAAATAACATTATTTAAATTGCTTGAGGGTGTAAAAAATACCGGCGTTTCTCTTACTGAAAGTTTAGCGATGACACCTGTTTCTTCTGTTTCAGGGTGGTATTTCGCACATCCGGATGCTTCCTATTTCGGACTCGGAAAGATCACAGATGAGCAAGTATTGGATTTGTCAGCTAGAAAAGGGGTATCGGCAGATGATATGAGGAGATGGTTATCTAGCGTAATGCATTAAATAAAAAAAGCGCTCGAAAGCGCTTTTAACCTAACCTAACCACTATTCACTGAAAAAGACTTTTGTGTCTAATTGACACTATTCAAATCTAGTTCCAAAAAATCAGCAGTCCAACTCATATTTTATTACTACATACTTTGAAAGATTGAGCGTTCACAGGAATGTTTAATTTAAAAGGTGATTTGTATAACAAAAAGATATATTCATAGAATAAAATAGTTATTTCATAGAAAAAGCTGAAGATCTATTCTTGAAATCCTAAAAATATTAAAGGATCAAATCATTTTCGACAAAAAATCTCTAATCTTCGACGAATATACCTTAGTCGTTTCATAAATAGAACGTTGTGTTCTTCAATGAATTTGACTAATTTTAACTGTTCAATGGAGGTTGTAAAGATTTTTACGGATGGTGCCGCAAAAGGAAATCCTGGTCCCGGAGGATTTGGGGTATTAATGAAATTTCGTGATCAGGTGAAGGAGTTTTCTCAGGGCTATCGTTTGACCACCAACAATAGAATGGAGCTACTGGCTGTCATCCATGCGTTGGAGCAACTTAAGAGCAATAAATTTCCTATTCAGGTCTATTCTGATTCGAAGTACGTTACGGAGGCCATTAATCAAAAATGGGTCTTTGGATGGCAGACCAAGGGTTTTAAGGGTAAAAAGAATCCGGACCTATGGAGGAGATATCTGGCCATACATTCAAGTTTCAATCTTACATTTCATTGGATTAAAGGCCATAATGGACATCCTGAAAATGAACGATGTGACGAGTTAGCTGTTCAAGCTGCAACATCTGATGGGTTGCTAGTAGATGAATTCTTCGAGGCTGAGCAGGAGAATTTGCTCAAAGATTAGTTACAGAATTCATACACGCTTTCATGAAGGTATAGATCAAGGCATGGGGAATTTCACGAGTGGATGAAATCTGAGGACAATATGAGCAAGCCACGAAAAAATGGTGTTTCCTAAGGCTGAGTACTTCTGGTTCTTCAAACTGATTATAAGCTTCAACATCGATCAATTCCTCTGTCAGAGCATGGATAAGTTGAGGGTAAAGACTGTAACGAGAGGATGTAAGCTCGGTAGTGTTGTGATGCTCATAAAGGGTGATGAAGGCCTTGGAATGTGGTACAACCTGTATGCGTTCAAAATGATTCCCTTCGACAAGGTTATCTGAGACTAGCTTCTCACCGTTTGGGTTTAGCTGGTAAGAGGTGATCATCACTTCCACAAAACTTCTCAGACTGTCTCCGGTCAATAAAACAGGTATAGCTAATTGAGAAATGGATCGAATGATCCCGTTGAGGAAAAATAAGTTTTGAAAGGGTCCCGGAGCAATAAGGATTCCATCGTATTCTTCGAATTGACTCGGCCTAAACTGAGCAGCGTCGTTTACTTTTATCCAGTAGTAATTGACTTCGATTTCGAGAAACCTGCTTGAATGATCTAAGGCTAAATTCGTGGCTTGGTGCGAGTTGTACGTGAAATTGTAATCGCCAATGATCGCTATTTTTAAAGTGTTTCCCAACGTTTTAGAAGAAAAAAGCCGTTGTTTGGCTTTGATAAATTAGCGTTGGAACCACCCCTTGAAAATACCATTTTCTATATAAACGGAATCCCAAAGCAGCGTAACAGCGTCCTGACGGTAAACGTAGCAGTTGAAATTACAAGTGAATTTTGAGTAATCACCAAGTGTGTCAGACTCTTGAATAATCCCGGTAAACGTAACATTTTGAGGGTTCACGCTATTTTGTTTAGAGGTCCAGACAAGACCACTGGCATCTTTGAAGGATACTTCAAAACCTGAACCCCCTGCCGTGGAGTAAGAAGGTGAGGTGTTTGTTGAGTGAAATGTATTAAATGCACTTAAATCTGGAGCTGCTGACACTGAAGCATCCCATAGAACACTGCCTAAAACAATTTTGATCGAGCTCATTTGTGTAGTGGATAGCATTTCAAAATTATATGCCGCACTCGACACAGATGGCGCCGGTAGAATGTTCAAATTCTTTGTAGCCTTTCCGGTGTAATTGTTTACATTTTCTGTAAGCTCAAGCTGTGTTCCGTTGATGGTTCCAACGAAATGACACGAGAGATCAACCATAGGAACCGGAGCCGGAATGACTTCATGTTCAATGCATGATTGGAAAACCAAAAGAGTGGAGAGAATGGCAAGAATGCCAAATTTATAGTTCTTCATAGCTGTGGTGTTCTTTCAATGCCTTAAACAAGCTTAGGCAATAAAAAGTTACACGAATATATAAAAAATAAAGTCCTGTTGTTGCAATCAGAACATTTTTAATACTTAAGCCCTTATTTTCATTATCGCTTTTTCATTTTCAAATAGTCCCATTGAGATGATTGTTTTAGTTAGAAACCCGGTGTTCAAAAACATAAAGATGTTTCCTTCGGGATCTGCTTGACTTTCAAAGCTTTCGGCAAGATCAGACGTAGAATTTATTTGCTCGAGCATTCCCAGGATTCGGTTTAGTTGAGAATGATTCACATAAAGTGAGGTGGGATAATGCATGACTCCTTGCTGAGCATTTCCTTGGATACAAACTTCTTGTCTGTTGACACAGATAATGATCTCTTTAATTTCAAATGAACTTGATTTCATAGTGTTTAATTTTTTACAAAGATTCTACTTGTAGATCGTAAACAATTTACGAACAACAAAAATTCCTTAAAATCCTGCAATTTTTTTTCAGATATCGTATTTTCGACCAAAATTCAACAACATGAAGTACGACCGCATTCCCAAAGAGCTTTACATTAAAAACAGACAAAAATTCACTTCGCACATGGAAAAGGGTGCGCTGGCCGTTTTCAACTCAAACGACATTTATCCAATAAGTGCCGACAGTACGATGCCATTTCAACAGCACCGGGATATTCTTTACCTCTCAGGTGTAGATCAGGAGGAAAGTATTCTTGTTCTGTTTCCTGATTCCAAGGACAAGGAACACAGAGAAGTACTATTCCTTCGTGAAACAAATGATCACATCGCGATTTGGGAGGGTGAAAAATTGACCAAAGATGCAGCGTTTGAAACCTCAGGTATTCGAAAGGTTTACTGGCTCAATCAATTTGATGCGATCTTCAGAAAACTAATGGCCGAAGCGAATGCCATTTACCTGAATAAAAACGAGCACCTTCGAGCTTCTCTGGAAGTAGAAACGAGAGAAGACCGCTTCATCAAAAAAATCAAGCAGGATTACCCAGCACATGAGGTCAGAAAAAGTGCACCTATCCTGCATCGCATTCGCTCGGTAAAGGAAAAAGAAGAGCTTGAGTTGATGCAGCGGGCGTGCAACATCACTGAAGCTGGATTTAGACGCTTGCTAAACTTTATAAAACCCGGAGTTTGGGAGTATGAAATAGAGGCAGAGCTCGCTCATGAGTTTCTTCGAAACCGCTCTCGTGGATTCGCTTACACTCCAATTGTGGCCTCTGGAAAAAACGCTTGTGTCCTGCATTATATCGAAAACAATAAGCAGTGTAATGCAGGCGATGTCATTTTGCTGGATGTCGGCGCAGAATTCGCAAATTACGCTTCTGATTTAACACGTTGTGTACCCGTGAGCGGGAAATTCACACCACGCCAAAAAGAGGTATACAATGCAGTGCTGCACGTCAAGAAGGAAGCGGAGAAGCTTCTCGTGGCTGGCACTATGCTCGCTGAATATCATATTGAGGTTGGAAAGCTTATGGAGGAACAACTGCTGAAGCTTAAATTGATTGATAAAACAGATGTCGCCAATCAGCGACCGGAATGGCCGGCGTACAAAAAATATTTCATGCACGGGACCTCTCATTTTTTGGGTCTTGATACACACGATGTAGGGTTATGGCATGAACCAATTCAGGCAGGGATGGTCTTTACCTGTGAACCGGGAATCTATATTCCGGAAGAAGGTCTTGGGATCCGACTCGAAGATGATCTGGTTGTTCAAAGCAATGGTGCACCTTTCAACCTCATGGCGTCAATTCCAATTGAGGCAGATGAGATCGAAGAGCTTATGAATTCCTGATGTTGCTCCATCACACCACCCTTGGAACAGGAGCTCCTGTTCTTTTTTTGCATGGATTTCTTGAATCTTCATCTATGTGGGAGCTTCTGAAAGAAAAGGATCTTCCCTTCAAGGCTGTGCTAATCGATCTTCCCGGACATGGTGCATCGGACCTGGGAGAGGCGATCACACCTCCTTCATTGGATTATTTTGCTCAACAGGTCATGGAGTTGGTTGATTATCTAGGCTTGGAAAGGTACTATGTGGTAGGTCACTCGATGGGAGGGTATGTAGCACTTTTGTTGAAAGAATTGGATTGCCGCTGCGAAAAGATAGTATTGTTGAATAGTAATTTCTGGCAGGATCACGAACAAAAAAAATCAGACCGCATTCGCGTCGCGGATTTGGCGTTCAATGCGCGCGAACACCTCATACGTGAAGCCATTCCCGGTTTGTTCTGGAAGCACAGTGCAGCTGATCCGATTGTCAGAAAGCTTATTTCGGAGGCACTGAAAATGTATGCTGAAAATATCGCCTATGCCTCTTTGGCAATGATGATTAGGGAAGACAAAAAAAATTTACTCGTGAAGTTCCCGAATGACTTCCTATTGATCAATGGTGCGCACGATCCATTAATGCCCGTGACTTTACTGAAAGAAAAGACTTCTGAGCTTAACGTCAGGGTCGAATGGCTCGAGGAATCTGGTCACATGGCACACTTCGAACAACCAGAAGCGCTCTGTAAATTATTCGCTGAATTTCTTTCTTAAAAACCTTTAACGGATTGTTTCGTAAAGTAATCTGTAGTTTAAGTCTGCTAAAGTGTATTCTAATGGATGTGAACGGTACTTTTATTTCTTCGAAGTTTAATACTGAATAGTATCTTGTATGCAAAAGAGTACCATCATCCCTAAAACGTTAGCCCTATGAAACTGCGCGCACTGGTTGTCGACGATGAAGAGTTTGCAAGAAAGAACCTCATCATGCTTTTGGAAGAATACTGCCCGGATATCGAGGTAATTGGTGAGGCCGCCAGAAAGAGCGATGCCAAAGCCATTATTGAATCCTCAAGTCCTGACGTAGTATTTTTGGACATTCGAATGCCGTCCGGGTCCGAGGGATTTGAACTGCTCGAGGAAGTAGAAGCAAAAAATTTCCTGGTGGTATTCGTAACCGCCTTTAAAGATTATGCCATTCGCGCCTTCAATGCAAATGCAGTCTATTACTTGCTTAAACCCATTGACATTGAGGAACTTCAAAATGCTGTTCAAAAGCTGGTTGTAACAAGACGTGTGTTTTCTGAAGATCCGGAAAATTATGCTACCTATTATGACTCGCTAAAGAATCTATCTGAGACCTTGCTCCGAAATACTCCAAGTAATCGCATCGCCATCGCGCATACAAAAGGATTGAAGATCGTAGAAGATGATTCTATTTCTCATCTGGAAGCAAGCGGAAATTGCACTACAATTTATTTCAAAGACGGAACGCGTTATCTTGATACCCGAACTTTGAAAACCTATGAAACAATTCTTAATCCTTCTAAGTTTTTCAGAACACATAAATCACACATTATTAATATGTCCCTGCTTACGGAATACCTCAATGAAGACGGACATTTTGCCGTGCTGAAAGGAGGGTTACGTATTCCTGTAGCCCGCAACAGAGTCGCAGATTTTGTAAAAACAGTCAAATCTGGTGTATGAGGTTTGTTTGCACGATAGCACTTCTTTTTTTGAGTGGATTTATTTTTTCACAGCGATTTGCTTTCGTGAATTTCAATACGGCTCAGGGCTTGCCTCAATCACAGGTTACCTCGATAGTACAAGACGACCTTGGAGCACTTTGGGTCGGTACGTTGGGTGGTATTGGACGGTTTAACGGGAAAGAATTCACCTCGTATACCACCGAAAACGGCCTGCTCAATAACCGGATCAGCTGTCTTTCAATTGAGGGAGAGAAGGTTTGGGCGGGACATGAAGGAGGAGTATCCGTTCTTCAAGGCAAAAAGGTGTTCAAATTGTCTTTTGGTAAGACATATCAGTCTTTATCTGTTACGGATATACTTGTATTTAAAGATCATTTGATTGTTGCAACCAATGGGGAGGGCTTGTTCGAGATTGCTGATGGCAAGCTAAAACGCATACCCTTCTCTTTTTCGCCGATTTTTATGGAAGGCTCGGAGGATGCATTGTTGTTGAATACCGGTCGGGAGGATCTGTTGCGCATCCGTGACTTACATGTAGTTGGAAAAAAACTTTATCTGGCCACACGCGCCGGGGTACTCACAACAGAGGATTTGCGGGGGTTTCGTTCGATTGGGTCCGTGGAGGGATTAAGTATTTCCTCGATTCAAACATCTGGTCAACACCTGTATGTCTCCACTTTTGGAAATGGATTGTTTCGCTTAGATCAAGAAAAGTACAATGCTGTTCAAGTGGAAAGTATAGATCCCATGTTGTCCGTACGGAAATGCCTGATTGACAAAGAAAAGGATATCTGGGTGGTATTGAATGATGGAGTCATTCAGCTACGGAATGAACAGGTTCGACTCAAATTAGATCAAAATCGAGGTTTACCGGTCGAAAGTATTCGCAGCATCTTTCAGGATAAAGCGGGTGCTATCTGGTTAGGAAGCGAAGGGAAGGGAATTCTGCGGTTTTCGGGAGAGCATTTTTTACACTATGGAAAAGAAGATGGCCTTACCTCGGAGCTCATTGTGAGTGTTGCCCAGAAGAAAGACGGAGCTTTTTGGCTGGGAACTTTTGACAAAGGAATCATCTATTTTTCCCCAGGCAAAGAGTCAAAATATGTGTGGCTCGAGAATAGTCCAACGGTATGGGCTATTTTAACGGATTTGGTAGGTTCGGATTGGTTCGGAACAGAAAATGGCTTGGTTCAAAAAAAGGGACTGATAAAAAAGGTCTTTTATGCTGAAAACGGGTTGCCAGGCGATAAAGTGGCCGCCCTTTTCAGAACGAGTGCTTCCTCCTTTCTGGTTGGTGGCAGCGAAGGTGTCAGCGTATACAGGAATGGGAAATTTATTCCTTATCTAATGAAGGAACCTGCTACCGTGAGAGCTTTTTGTCAGTCTAAGGGAAAAACCTATTGTGTTGCAGACAATGGGTTTTACGAGATCAAGAACAATCAATTAGTTCGAATTTCTGATTTTAGCAGAACCGCATATGCTGTTGTTGCCGATGAACACGGAAATGTTTGGATTGGTACGGAGGAAGGCTTATATCGGTATACGGCCGGAAAAATAAATGCAGTTGACTTGTCGGGTTCGGCCTCATCTAATTACATTAATTTCTTGGTTAACAACAATCAAGGCCTGTTCGTTGGGACGAACAATGGGGTATATTTTCTTTCAGAGCTGAACAAATCCGAGGTCCATGTTCATCATTTAGGGATTCCTGAGGGGATTCTCGACCTCGAGACAAATATCAATTCTGGTTTTGTCGATCGAGCAGGCATCCTTTGGTTTGGTACCGCATCCGGATTGGTCAGATACGATCAACGTTTGTTCAAAGCACTTCATGCCACGCCATCCATTAGTGTAAAGGGCATGCTTGTAAATTATTTGAACGAAGCAGCGCAGTATGGTGAGCGGATCAACAGCTATGGGTTTCCGGGACTTCTTGATCTTCCTTACACTAAAAACAATCTGACTATTGAATTTGAAGGAGTAGATCTGGATAATTATACCGGATTGCGTTATCAGTACTGGTTGGAGGGCTTGGATCAAGGCTGGTCTCCATTAACATTGAATGCACTCATCTCGTTCAATGGATTACCGTCAGGCAGTTATATTTTGCATGCCCGATGTATTGATGCTGCAGGCAGACGTTCAAGGGAATTTGTGTTACCCATAACGGTGAATGCACCATTTTACCTTTCCTGGTGGTTTCTGACGCTGGCCATAATCGCTTTGACATCTGTCATTTGGTGGTTTATACGCAATCGCCTCGATCGCGAACGGGACAAGGTGGAACGGGAAAAGCTCGAATATAAATCTCGCTTACTTCATCTGGAGCAACGTTCGCTTAATGCGTCGATGAACAGGCATTTCATCTTCAATTCACTCAATTCGATCCAGTATTTCATTAACACACAAGACAAGGTGGCTGCCAACCGTTACCTGACCAATTTTGCACAATTGATCCGCAAGAACTTGGACTCGTCAGATGAGGGAAATCTCGTTTCATTACAACAGGAACTAGAACGACTTGAGCTTTATCTTTCTTTGGAATCCATGCGTTTCAATCAGCGTTTTGAGTATCATATTCAATGCGATGAGCACATCGATACGGAAGTGGTCATTATTCCGGCCATGATGATCCAGCCTTTTCTGGAAAACAGCATCATTCACGGAATATTGCCGAATGAGGCGCAAAAAGGAAAAATAGAACTTATTATCGAATTAGATAAGGAGGTTCTTACCATCCGAGTTAAAGACAACGGGGTGGGCATTGAACACAGCTTGAGTCAGAAGCTGGAGAGCAAAGGCGATCATGAGTCGAAAGGAACTGAGATTACGCTCAAACGGATTGAATTATTGAAAAAACTGACTCAAAAGGAGTTTGAATTGATAGGACCTCGACAAGTTTTTCATACGGATGGTTCAATTGCCGGAACAGAAGTTCTGTTGAAATTTATTGTCGAAAATTTGGAATAACGTGTTATTTAAAATAAATTTGTTAGTAGTTTCTCGAAAGAGTATGAAAAAGACAACCTACATATCGTTCATTTTGCTTGTTTTTCTGGCTGTATCCTGTCAGAAGGAAGTGATCCGTCCGGAGTGTGGAATTCAAACTCAAGAAACTAGAATGCTCAAAACCGGCAGTGTCGTTGATTTAGGGGAGGAAGATACGGACGATGAAACTTCGGAAGGTGATATCACAGACCCAAACAGCGACAAAGACGAATCAGTTCGAAGAAAACGTCGCTAAAAGATACGATTTTAAAATGCACCGAAAGGTGCATTTTTTATTTCCCAAAGTTCTTATAACTCTCATTTCTTTCCGAGGCACGTTGAATAAAATTTGTAGGGCGCCCAGTTCAATCAATCATCCTTACCATTCACGATTTTAAAAGAATCTGTACCCCATAGAAACGTAATTTCATACGAAACACTACGTTATGGCAACACGTTTACGAGATTCAATCTTCGAGCTCATCCAATCACTGACACGTTCAGAAAAACGTTATTTTAAGCTTTATGCCAGCAGGCATGCATCCATCGAAAACAATGTCAATATAAAACTTTTTGAGCTCATTGATGAGCTAGATCACTACGATGAACAGCTGATTTTCGAACGTCTGCAAGGAGATGCATGTCTCAACCGCTTTGTCATTACCAAAAAACGACTTTATGACCTCATTCTTGCCTCCCTCGATGCATTTCACGCGTCAACATCAGTGGATGCACAGCTATATCGCCTGATCCATTCCGCAGATATTTTGCGATCAAAGTGCTTGCACGATCAAAGTAAGAAGGTCCTGAGGAGTGCTGCTAAGCTGGCCAATAAATACGAACGTAAAGCGATCTGTATCGAGATTTCACAGAAATTGAAATCGCTCTTGGAAACCATGGAATGCGATAGCGCAGAAATCCGACAGCTATGTGAGAACGAGAATTTACTCTTAACGGATCTAAAACAGATGAATGAAATACTAATCAGATTGAATGGAGATCAAGGAGTTGATTTATCCGAACAAATGCGTAGAGCTTTCTCGTTGGATCGTGATGTTTCTCAGAGGGTATTGAATAACAACTTGGAAGTGGCTGCTACTCTACGTTCCGGAAATATGCAACATGCAGTTGTACGGTTGCAAAACAGCCTTGAAACGTATGAAGAGAACAGCCATTTAATCTCGGAGCACCCTTTAAGCTATCTGCGTGTGCTTGCTGAGCTGGGTCATCTTCAACTTCGCATGGGGCACTGGGATGAGGCGCAGATTTCACTTTTGAAACTGGAAAACTATCAACAAGCGTTGATCTGTCTCGACCATCCGGAGCTTTGTCGTTACCTTGAGCTTGTAGTATCGCGAATGACACTGGAGCAAAAGGTTAGAAGAGGTCAGCTTGACAGTACCTCGGAAGAACTTTCCAGGTTGCTCACACTTGCTTCAAATGAATTGCATACCGAACATAGGGCGGTAATTCAGATGTTGGTGGCGGGAATATTTCTCAATAGTTCGGAGCTAATCAAGGCAAGAAAGCTATTGAATAAGGTCATAGATCGGGGGGTAAAAAACCGGAAAAATGAAGCTTGGAAAGGATGCGCACTCGTGATGAAACTCATCATTGAGCTAGAGACGGAACCTGCACATTTCGTGATTCAATCCGTTAAATCGATCCGGCGTCAGCTGATACAGACCAACCAGTGTACCTCATCGGTTAAACTTTTTCTCTCGTATGCCCAGAAAATTACAAAAGCGGTACATCCCGTTCAGAAACAAGAGCTTTGGAAAGAGTTGTCTGAGGAGTTGTTGACCTCCGCGCCACCACAGGAACACTTCGATCTGGTATATTTTGACCTGAGAAGCTGGGCATTGTCCAAAGCTTCAAACGTTAGGTACTCTGTTAAACTTTCTGAAAGGAATGTTCTCACCGCAAACAATGCGCTCCGTATCAGTGCCTGAAATGGTTCCAGCCCTGCGCTTTAAGTTCTACGGCAGATCCGTTCTTATCGATGAAATAAATTCCGTCTTGAGGGTGCGTCATATGGCCGATGATGGTCATGTGCGGATTGCCTTTGATCTTGTCAAGATCGGATTGCTTGATGGTGAAGAGTAACTCGTAATCTTCTCCACCGTTTAACGCACACGTTCCGGGATCAAGGTTGAAATCAATGGCGGTCATCGAGGTTTTGGCATCGATCGGCAGTTTGTCATCGTAGATATGGCAACCAACATTGCTTGCTTTGCAAAGGTGAAGGATCTCTGAAGCCAAACCGTCTGAAATATCAATCATGGAAGTGGGAACAACCTCTAATTCTTTCAAGAACCCAATGATGTCTTTTCTGGCCTCTGGCTTTAATTGTCGTTCAATGATGTAATCGTGTCCGTCGAGGTCGGGCTGGATATCAGGGTTCGCAGTAAATACTTCTTTTTCACGCTCCAGCACCTGCAAGCCCATGTAGGCAGCACCAAGAT
>JAJTDX010000122.1 GCA_021298235.1 Cryomorphaceae bacterium
ATGTGGATTTTGAAGAGGTTAACGACAAGAAATAAATTTCCTTACAGTCGAATTGAAAACGGAGACCAAAGTTCTCCGTTTTTTTTATCCTTTATCCATTGAGTCGGATTTTCCTTCTTTCAGGGTTTTTTTGTTGTCTTTTGTATAATCTTCGTAGTCCTCAATAATTTCTTGTTCGTATTGTTTTGTTACACTAATTGGAATGTATTCCACGATGACATTAGTTTTATCCAATCCAAAGTCTTCAGCGGGTTTTAAACCGGTAGCTTTGACAAAACGATATGCTTTCACACACAAACTTTGAAAGGCAGTCAGCTTATTATCCATGGAAACACGCGAATTCAGTACAATAAACTTATAATCTGGTTCTTCAAAAGTTCCTTTAATACTGTCGAAAACACTCTCTCCTGATAGCTCCCCTTTATCAATCATTTTGGAATGAATCTTTCGTAACATGTATTCAATGCGGTGTTCTTCTTTAAATCCTAATTGAATTGTGACATAATAGCTCGTCTTATCAATTATTTGTTTTACAGAGTAATGAATGCCCCAAGGATCACTAAGGATTTCAACATGCAGGAACCAGTATACTCCAGCTCTCCTTGGTTTTTTCTTGAACAAAGAATAAAATACAGTCGAATCGAGTTTTCCCGGGCTATTACTTCTGGTAGGGTAGACGAGATTTGAGGCTTCGTATGGAATAGCCGAATCATTTTTAACGGCTTGAAGAAGTGGGATTACCCGATTCATCGAAATATATTCGGTGATGCTTTTTCGTAATTTCTTGGCTTTATAGTATAAGTATAGAATCGAAAAGAAGGAGGATGCTAAAATGAGTGTAAACCAACCGCCGTGTACAATCTTACCCAAATTGGAAAGAAGGAATGTACCTTCAATAGAAAAGAAAACTGCGAAAATAACTAGATAAAATATGCGTGTTTTTGGGTACTTCAGCAACAGTAAGTAACAGAGAAGAATTGATGTCATGACCATGTCGATAGTAATGGCAAGTCCATAAGTGGCCTCCATATTTGAGGATTTTCGAAAAACGGCAATGACAAGAAGGCAACCAGCCATTAGTACCCAGTTGACAAATGGAATATAAATTTGCCCTTTATGATCAGATGGGTATTTTACTTTTAGGTTAGTCCAAAGATTTAGTTTGATTGCTTCATTCATCAGCGTAAACACACCTGTAATAAGTGCTTGTGATGCAATGATCGTTGCAGCAGTGGCAATACCAATTGCAAATGGAAGAATATTTGGTGGTACCATTGCATAAAAGACTGTTTGTTTAGGAGCCAAATGAAAGCCTTCCTTTAGGCAAAGCGCTGACTGTCCTAGATAATTGATTACCAAAAGAGTACTCATCAATCCCCAGCTAATTCGGATATTTTGTTTCCCGCAGTGTCCCAAGTCTGAATACAGAGCCTCTGCACCAGTTGTACATAGAAATACAGCTCCAAGAACCCAGAAACCACCATCAACATTGAAGATGAGATTATACGCCCAATAGGGATTAAATGCTTCAAGTACTGCAGGGTTTTTGGAAATGTTTATGATCCCAAGATAACCTAAGAATAAGAACCAGACAAGCATTACTGGACCAAACGCTTTTCCAATCGCTGAGGTACCAAATTGCTGAACGGAAAAAAGTGCCACAATGATTCCGACCACAACGGGGATTACCGGGAAGTCCGGGTTGATATTATTGATTCCTTCGACTGCAGAAGAAATTGAAATGGCAGGCGTTATGAAACCATCAGCGAGTAGTGTGGCACATCCAATGAGTGCAGGAATTATGACCCATTTTACCCTTTTTGCCTTGAGCAATGCAAATAGTGCGAATATTCCACCTTCGCCTTTGTTATCTGCATTGAGAGCGAAATAGATGTATTTGATTGTAGCAAGAAGAATGAGCGTCCAGATCACACTTGAAAGACCTCCCATGATCAGATCATGCGAGAAATTCGTCCCCTGACTCGTAATCGCCTGAAAAACATAGAGTGGGGAAGTACCGATATCTCCAAAGACGATCCCTATGGTGATCAGTACCCCTGCCATAGAGGCCTTGTGTGTATTGAGTGACATATTCGAAATTTGAACAAATGTAATTCAATTCAAAACATGCGAAATAAAACACAAAAAAAATCCCAGTCATATGACCGGGATTCTTACTATACAGAATTTAATCTTGTTATTTCTTCACTGCATCCACGACCGCCTTGAATGCTTCAGGGTGGTTGAGCGCCAGGTCAGCCAATACCTTACGGTTCAGCTCGATACCGCTCTTGTGAACAGCTCCAATGAATTGAGAATAGCTCATTCCGTGCGCACGGGCACCCGCATTGATACGAGCAATCCAAAGTGAACGGAAGTTTCTTTTCTTTTGCTTACGACCTTCATAAGCATAGTTCAAACCTTTTTCAACTGCATTTTTTGCAACGGTCCAAACATTTTTTCTGCGACCAAAGTATCCTTTGGCAAGCTTCATCAAGTTTTTTCTACGAGCTCTTGACGCTACGTGATTTACTGATCTAGGCATAATCTTTAGTTTTTTGATAAAGAGTGCAACATTTTTTGCGCCATCGCTAAAGCTTTAGCGGCATGCGATCAGCTGACTTAGTTACTCGTTACCGGGTTAAACAATTAATAAACCTTTGTGCTTTCATCAGCCGAGGCTGATTACTTCATGCACAATTGTAATTTTACATTTGACACGTCTGATTCGTGAACGAGCCCAGGCGCTGTCAGGTTACGCTTACGTTTTGTCGACTTCTTTGTCAAGATGTGACTTTTAAACGCATGCTTTCTTTTGATTTTACCGCTTCCAGTTACAGTGAATCGCTTCTTTGCACTGGATTTAGTTTTCATTTTTGGCATCTCTCTTCGTTTTTAAAGGTTACCTCTGTATAGCTTCTTGTATGGTAGTTTCAAAAATAATGCTTCGCTAACGCTTGCATATTATCAAAAGCTACGCTTTTTCTTATTTCTTTTTCGGGTTGATCATTATGATCATTCGCTTTCCTTCCAGTTTTGGCAATTGTTCTACGGCACCAATATCCGAAAGTTCCTGAGCGAATTTCAACAACAGAATCTCTCCACGGTCTTTGAATACAATTGTTCTACCACGGAAGAAAACATAAGCTTTCACTTTATTTCCTTCTTCCAAAAACTTACGAGCGTGGGCTAGCTTGAAGTTGAAATCATGGTCGTCTGTATTCGGTCCAAACCGAACTTCTTTCAATACGACTTTGCTCTGTTTTGCTTTAAGCTCCTTTTGTTTTTTCTTTTGGTTGTACAGAAATTTTCTGTAGTCCAAGATCTTACAGACTGGTGGGACGGCATTTGGAGAAATTTCAACCAAATCCATTTCTTGTTCTTCAGCCATTCGAATAGCATCGGAAGTAGACATTACTTTGGGTTCCTGTCCATCAAGAACTAGTCGAATTTCACGTGCCAAGATCTTTTCATTGATCTTGTGTTGCTCAGTTTCTTCTCTTTTTACAAAAGGTTTTTTCGTATTTTTTCTCATTCAGTTTTTTAAACTTTGGACGACAATTCCGCTTCAATCGTTTGATGAACTGTTTTTACAAACGAATCCAAATCCATACTTCCTAAATCTCCATGTCCCCGTTGTCTTACGGATACTTGATTATTTTCAGATTCTTTTTCGCCGATAATCAGCATAAAAGGTATTTTTTTCAATTCTGCATCGCGGATCTTCTTCCCGATCTTTTCGTTCCTGTCGTCGACAAAGCCGCGAATATCGGAATTATTTAGCATATCTGAAAGTTTTTCTGCGTAGGTATTGAATTTCTCAGAAATTGGCAGTAGTGCAAATTGTTCAGTTGACAGCCATAAAGGAAAGTCTCCGGCACAATGTTCGAGAAGCACAGCAACAAATCGTTCCATCGAACCGAAGGGAGCTCGATGAATCATAACCGGGCGATGTTTCTGATTGTCCGCTCCGGTATATTCCAACTCAAATCGTTCCGGCAAGTTATAGTCTACTTGAATCGTACCGAGCTGCCATTCACGGCCAAGGGCATCCTGAACCATAAAATCTAGTTTAGGTCCGTAGAAAGCAGCCTCACCATATGCCACTACCGTGTTCAGCTCTTTTTCTTCTGCGGCCTCTATAATGGCTCGTTCTGCTCGTTCCCAGTTTTCATCGCTTCCGATATACTTTGTCGGATTTTCCGGATCTCGAAGAGAAATCTGAGCTTTGAAGTTATTGAAATCCAGTGTTTTTAATACATACAAAACGATGTCTATGACGCTCTTGAACTCATCTTTCACTTGTTCTTGTGTGCAGAAAATATGGGCATCATCTTGAGTAAATCCCCTTACCCGGGTTAATCCGTGCAATTCACCGGATTGTTCATAACGATATACTGTTCCAAATTCTGCGAAACGAGCAGGTAAATCTTTGTAGGACCGTGGTTTTGATTTGAAAATCTCACAATGATGCGGACAATTCATAGGTTTCAGGTAGAATTCTTCATCAACATCGGGAGTACGGATTGGCTGAAAGCTGTCAGCACCATATTTTGCATAATGTCCTGAGGTTACGTACAATTCTTTGTTGCCAATATGTGGTGTGATCACCTGATCGTAACCGGCTTTGCGCTGTGCTTTTTTCAAAAAGTTCTCCAATCGCTCTCGTAATGCAGCTCCTTTTGGAAGCCAAAGAGGTAATCCTTGACCAACTTTTTGAGAAAAGGTAAATAGTTCCAACTCTTTTCCAAGCTTTCTGTGGTCTCTTTTCCGAGCCTCTTCAAGTTTTGCAAGATGTTCATCAAGCTCCGCCTGCTTTGGAAATGTAACTCCGTAAATCCTAGTTAATTGTTTGTTCTTCTCATCGCCACGCCAGTAGGCACCGGCGATGGCTGTTAACTTGACGGCTTTTATAAAGCCTGTATCAGGAATGTGTGGTCCGCGGCAAAGATCTGTAAAGTTACCCTGTGTGTAAAATGTAATTTCTCCATCATTCAATCCCTCCAATAATTCGAGCTTGTAAGGATCTGCTTTTTCTTCAAAATAAGCGACCGCTTCAGATTTGCTAATTTCTTTTCGAATAAAGGGATTCTTTTCTCTGGCGAGCTCCTTCATGGTTTGCTCTACTCGTTCGAGGTCTTTCTCCGAAATGGAATGTTCCATCAGGTCAATGTCGTAATAAAAACCATTGGCAACCGGAGGCCCTATGGCGAGTTTAACTCCCGGGTAGAGCTTCTCAAGGGCTTCGGCCATAAGGTGAGCGGAAGAGTGCCACATGGTCGATTTTCCTTCCTCGTCATTCCAGGTAAGAAGCTGGATTGTGCAGTCGAAATTCAGCGATCTCATGGCGTCAATTACTTCACCATTCACTTTCGCAGCTAGAACGTTGCGCGCCAGTCCTTCGGATATACTTTTCGCGACATCCAGAGACGTTATTCCTTTGTTGTACTCCCTGAT
>JAJTDX010000123.1 GCA_021298235.1 Cryomorphaceae bacterium
AACAGAAACCATCAGAATCCCATAAAGTACAGGATTGTGCATCACTGCATGTGCAAGGATCTCATCTTTTGAGTAGAAGCCGGAAAGAAGAGGGAATCCAGCGATCGCCAACGTTCCAATGAGGAATGTAATGTGTGTAACAGGAATGTATTTTTTCAAGCCACCCATCACACGAATATCCTGCTCATGATGCATCGCGTGGATCACACTACCCGAGCCAAGGAACAACAATGCTTTGAAGAAGGCGTGTGTCGTAACGTGGAACATCGCAGCAGTATATGCTCCCATTCCCAAGGCTACGAACAAAAGTCCAAGCTGTGACACCGTTGAATATGCCAATACCTTTTTGATGTCGTTTTGACGAAGTGCGATGAAAGCAGCTACCAACGACGTCGCAAGACCAACATACAACATGATATCCTGTGTCATTTGAGCTCCTGGATGTTCGAACAAGAAGTTTGAACGAACTGTCAGGAAGATACCAGCAGTTACCATTGTTGCTGCGTGGATCAAAGCAGAAACCGGAGTTGGTCCCGCCATCGCATCAGGTAGCCATGTAAACAAAGGAATCTGAGCAGACTTTCCGGTGGCACCAATGAATAAACATATCGTAATACCAAACATCATCCAGGTTGTCGGCGCCACTTTTTCAACAAGTAATTTATCTGCCAGTTCAGAATATTCCAAGGTACCGAACTGTGCAAGTATCAGGAACAAACCGATCAATAAGCCTAGGTCACCGATACGATTCATGATGAATGCCTTTCTTGCGGCCAAACCATTCAACATTCCCTTCTCAAGATCATTGTAATGGAAACCGATCAACAAATACGAGCAGATACCTACACCTTCCCATCCGAAGAACAACATGAAATAGTTACTTCCAAGAACGAGGATCAACATAGCAAAGATGAAGAGGTTCAAGTAGGTAAAGAACTTGTAGTACCCTTTGTCATGGCTCATGTAACCCATTGAGAACAGGTGAATGAACGAACCAACTCCAGTTACGATCAAGGTCATCCAGATCGATAGGGAATCCAGTTGAAGGCTAGCATTCAGACTGAAATCCTCTAGTTTGATCACATGGAAAAGATGAACGATCTTTTGCTCATGAACAGAATTGAATAGCATCAACGTAAGACCAAAAGCGATGAACATAACAGTGGTCCCTATTGTTCCTACCATCTTTCTCGCCATGTTCTTACCCAAGGTACCATTGATAAGCGCACCTAAAAGTGGAAGCGCCAATATTGTGAGTATTAACTGATCTACTGACATTGCTTATCCTTTTAATTTATTAAACACTCCGATATCAGTAGTGCGCAGATTTCTATAAGCCATTATCAGGATCGATAGACCTACGGTAGCTTCCGCTGCTGCAACGACCATAATGAAAAATACGAAGATCTGTCCGTCAGCCTTCCCGAAATAAGTTGAGAAAGCGACAAGAAGAAGGTTTACAGAATTCAACATTAATTCAATGCACATCAACAGGATGATCGCATTACGACGGATCAGTACTCCAACTGCACCGATGGCAAACAATAAGGTTGCCAGGACTATGTAGAACTGAATAGATACGCCGGATTGAAAAATACTAGCCAATACCATTCTTAATCAATTATTTGTTCACGTTTTGCCAGGAAAACCGCTCCCACCATTGCTGCAATGAACAATACGGAGGACACCTCAAAGGGTAGCACATATTTAGTGAACAATAGACTTCCAAGATTCTCCACTAATCCCTGATCACTCGTTTCAAGAGATGATGCGGTTGAGATGATCACTCCATCGCGCAAAGCTGCAATCAAGACAGTAAACAAAGCTCCTCCTGCAACAGCTGCGGCAACCTTCACTAAAAGTGATGTCTTGGGTTCATTCTCTTGCTTAAGGTTCAACAACATCAATACGAAAAGGAACAATACCATGATCGCACCGGCATAAACAATAATATTTACCACTGCAATGAACTGCGCATTCATAAGAATATAATTCGAAGAGATAAGAAAGAAGGTCAATACAAGGTAAAGGACACTTCTGACAGGGTGTTTACTGAGGATGACCATCAATGCAGATCCTACAGTTAAACCACCCAAGATTGTAGCGATTAGTTCTAGACTCATTTTTCAGTTCTTTTTCCGGTATGTTGTCTCTTTGTAATGTCAATCGGGTTGTTCATATCTTCAACCAATTTATCCTTACCATAAATGAATTCATTTCTTTCGAAGTTCGAAGGAACGATCCTGTCAGTTAGAAAGATCGCTTCTTTCGGACATGCTTCTTCACAAAGTCCACAGAAGATACAGCGCAACATATTGATCTCATAAGTCTCCGCATATTTCTCTTCTCTGTATAAGTTCTCCTCCCCTTTCGTACGTTCGGCAGCAACCATTGTAATCGCCTCAGCAGGACAAGCAACAGCGCATAGTCCGCATGCGGTGCAATTCTCACGTCCCTGTTCGTCGCGCTTCAATACATGATGGCCACGGTAAACAGGAGCAAACTCGCGCTGCTCCTCTGGATATTTCACAGTATTATTCTTTCTGAACAAGTGTTTGAAAGTGATCCACATACCACCAAGAATAGCTGGAAAATAAATTTTTTCCATGAATGTCATTTCTTTCTTGGAGACAACTTTCTTTCTATCGGTTAAACTTTGCATAACTCCTTTTCTACTTAATTAAACCATCCCTCATTGAAAGCCGTCACAAGTCCTGTGATCAATAAATTAATCAACGAGATAGGGATCAAACTCTTCCATCCAAGGTGCATCAGTTGATCAAAACGGAAGCGTGGGAGCGTCCACCTGATCCACATAAATACGAATACAAAAAAGAATGTTTTCGCAAACATGGCACCAACCCCTAAAAGGGCTAGCGTGTTGCCTTCAAAATTATCCATGCCCGGGAAGTTGAAACCTCCAAAGAACATCACCGATATAACTGCTGAAGAGGTGAATAAGGCTACATATTCGGCAAACAAATAGAATCCCATCTTCATCGAACCGTATTCTGTGTGGTAACCGCCGATCAATTCACTCTCACATTCCGGAAGGTCGAAAGGTGCACGGTTGGTTTCGGCTAAGGCACAAATAAAAAATACGACGAACGCCACAGGCTGATAGAACACATTCCAGTTCATCCCATGCTGCGCATTCACTATATCCTTCAAACTCAAGCTACCCGTCATCATCACCACAGTGATTACACAGATACCCATGGCTAATTCGTAGGAAATCATCTGAGAACTCGCTCTAATGGCTCCGTACAAGGAATACTTATTGTTCGATGCCCATCCACCGATCATGATACCATAGACGCCGATTGAAAGGAAACCCATGATGAAAAGTATACCAATGTTCACATCTGCTACCTGAAGGGCGATTTCCTGTCCGAACATTTCGAGAGTTGGTCCCCATGGGATTACAGAGCCAGTCATCAATGCAGTAAACATTGCGATACCTGGCCCCATAATGAACATCCATTTTTCAGCATTCTCAGGAATGAAGTCCTCTTTGAAAAAGAGTTTTCCACCATCAGCCAATGGTTGAAGGATACCGAATGGACCCGCTCTGTCCGGTCCGATGCGATCCTGGAACCAAGCTGCAACCTTTCTTTCAAAATATGTTGCATATGCTGCAATTCCCAATGTTACCAAAAACAAGGTAACGATCAGGATCAATTTTTCTATGATTTCGCTCGTTTCCATCAATTAATCTTTTTGTGAGAATTACCGCGAGGACTTAGATAATGCCCTTGGGAGATCACAGAATGACGGTGAATCTTTCTAGGCCCCTCAATGTTCCATTTTGAAGCATCTTTCTTATCAAAGCGACAATCGTTGCAGATCCATCCGGTTTTACCATCCTGATCCTCGACTTCACCGTAATTATCTTTTCTTGCCGTAATGCGGTAAATCTCATTTCCGAACATCCAGACCACTGCTTTTCCCGAACACTTGTTGCATTCACAGGAAGCGTCCATTGGCTTCAGGAACCAAACACGACTTTTAAATCGGAATGTTTTATCTGTTAAAGCCCCAACAGGACAAACATCAATCATATTCCCTGAAAAATCATTTTCTATTGCATTTTCGATATAGGTACTGATCTCCGCATGTTCTCCACGGTGCAGTACTCCATGAACACGCTTATCCGTCAATTGATTAGCCACATGAACACATCGATAGCAAAGGATACACCGGTTCATGTGTAACTTGATTTTATTACCGATATCAATTGGGTCATAAGTTCTCCTTTCTTCTTCGAAACGAGTCTTTGCGCCACCGTGTTCAAAGCCAAGGTCTTGCAGATGACACTCTCCAGCCTGATCACAGACCGGACAATCCAGCGGATGATTGATCAAAAGAAACTCAACAACACCACCACGATTATCATGAACGCGCTCAGAGGTTTTATTCTTAACGACCATCCCGTCCATAACAGCGGTAGAACATGATGCTACCAGTTTTGGCATTGGTCGAGGGTCCTTTTCGGAACCCTGGGCTACTTCCACCAGACACGTACGGCATTTACCTCCCGTTCCTGAAACCGTAATTTCTCTGCTGAGATTCCTCACGGTTTGTAACGTGCCATTCAAACTCTTCGCGGAAGTGTCGGATCGCAGCTGCAACAGGCCAAGCGGCGGCATCTCCGAGCGGACAGATCGTATTCCCTTCTATTTTTTTGTTTATCTCTGCCAAAAGGTCGATATCGCGCATGTTTCCTTGTCCGTGTTCAAGTCGGTGAAGAACCTTCTCCATCCACCCTGTTCCCTCACGACAGGGTGAACACTGTCCGCACGATTCGTGTGCATAGAAACGGGCGAAATTCCAAGTATTTCTTACGATGCATTGATCTTCATCAAACACAATGAACCCTCCAGAACCCAGCATTGAGCCTGATGCAAATCCACCGTCAGCTAAGCTTTCATAGGTCATCAAACGATCATCACCTGCTGCTGTCTTTGTAACCAAATGCGCAGGAAGAATTGGAACAGATGATCCACCTGGAACACAGGCCTTCAATTTCTTTCCATTGGCGATACCACGGCAGTAATCATCCCCATAAATGAACTCTTCGACAGTGATACCCATTTCGATCTCGTATACACCGGATCTTACCAAGTTCCCTCCCGCTGAAATAAGTTTTGTACCTGTACTTTTACCAAGTCCAATCTTTGCATATTCATCACCACCATCATTCACTATCGGAACGACGGCAGCAATGCTTTCTACATTGTTTACTACGGTTGGACAACCCCATAATCCTTTAACTGCCGGGAATGGCGGCTTCATTCGCGGATTTCCGCGCTTACCTTCCAATGATTCAATTAGTGCTGTTTCCTCACCACAGATATATGCCCCCCCTCCCGGAGCAACATACAAATCAAGATCGTAACCGGAACCTAAGATGTTTTTTCCAAGATAACCCGCAGCATAAGCTTCCGCTATTGCCTTTTCGAGAATCTCTAACACCCACATGTATTCTCCACGGATATAAATGTAGGATGTGTTTGCACCTAAAGCATAGCTGGAAACAATCATTCCCTCAACCAACAAGTGAGGAATCTTTTCCATCAAATACCTATCTTTGAATGTTCCAGGCTCCGATTCATCGGCATTGCACAATAAATATCTTGGAACACCATCCGGTTTGGCCAGGAACGACCATTTCATTCCTGTAGGAAAACCAGCTCCTCCACGCCCTCTCAATCCGGATTTTTGAACTTCTTCAACGATCTCCTGTGGAGTCATTTTTTTCAAGGCCTTATCAACCGAACGATAACCACCCTGCTTTTTGTAGACTTCAAAAGTCTCTATTCCGGGTACATTGTCGTGTTCTAAAAGTAATCTTCTTCCCATCTTAATGTCTTAATTTGGAACTTGTCCGGCGCGGTAAGCCGCAATTATTTCATCTACCCGCTCTATTGTCAGGTACTCGTGGTATTTCTTTCCGCATTGAAGCATCGGACCGTATCCGCATGCTCCCAAACATTCTGCTGTTTTCAATGTGAACATGCCGTCCTTTGAAGTTCCGCCAACCTTGACATCGAGCTTTTCTTCAATATAGGAGATTATACTATCACTTCCGACCAACATACAAGGTCCTGTACGACAAACTTCAAACACATGTTTACCAACTGGCTCAAGATTGAACATTGTGTAGAAAGTTGCTACCTCGTAAACCTCGATCGGCTGAATATTAAGGATCTCCGCCACGTAATCCATCGTTTCGATGCTCAGCCATCCGCCAAAATCCTCCTCGGCCATGTGCAGGATACGGATAACGGCACTCTTGTGCTTCCCTTCTGGAAAGTGACTGATCAACTGCTTGATTTCAGCCATTCTATCCGCGCTGAATTGAGGTTTCTCAGTGTGTCTTTTACTTAGATCAATGTGCGAACTGCTCATAATTATGCATCTAATTCACCGGCGATAACGTTCATGCTACTCATGGTCAACACTGCGTCAGAAATGTTAGACCCGGTAATCATCTCCGGATATGCCTGATAATAAATAAAACAAGGTCTTCTAAACTGTAAACGATATGGCGCGCGACCACCGTCCGAGATCAGGTAAAATCCTAATTCTCCATTACCACCTTCAACGGCATGGTAAACTTCACCAACCGGGATTGGCGTCTCTCCCATTACGATCTTAAAATGATAAATCAATGCCTCCATATTATTGTAAACATCTTCTTTCGGAGGAAGATAGAACTCGGGGATATCTGCCTTATAACTACCTTCGGGGATATTCTTCAACGCCTGCTCGATTATACGTAAACTTTGACGGATCTCTTCCTGCCGTACCTGAAAACGGTCGTATGTATCCCCCTGAGTTCCCACCGGAACGATGAAATCGAAATCTTCATATGAAGAGTAAGGATTCATGACACGAACGTCATAATCCACTCCAGCAGCGCGTAAATTTGGTCCTGTGAATGAAAATTCCAATGCTCTCTCTGCAGAAATAGGCCCTGCACCAATAGTACGGTCCATGAAAATCCTGTTTCGGCTCAACAACGAATCGAACTCATTGAACACTTTTGGAAAGGTCTTCAGGAAGTGATTCAATTTTTCGTAAAAAGCAGGCGAAAAATCCCTTTCAAAACCTCCAATACGACCAATGTTGGTTGTCAAACGAGACCCACACACCTCTTCGTAAAGTTCATAGATCTTTTCGCGTTCCTGGAAGACGTAAGTAAATCCGGTCAAGGCTCCTGTATCTACTCCGATAACCGAGTTACACACGAGGTGGTCCGCGATACGAGCCAACTCCATTATGATAACTCGCATGTAATCCACTCTCTTCGGAATTTCAGCTCCGATGAGTTTTTCAACCGTCATTTCCCAACCCATATTGTTAATCGGTGACGAACAATAGTTCAAACGGTCTGTGATAGGGGTTATTTGGTTGTAAGGTCTTCTTTCTGAAAGTTTTTCAAAGGCACGATGGATGTATCCTACCGTCTGCTCAGATGAAAGTATCTTCTCCCCATCGACCTGCAGTACGTTCTGGAAGATCCCGTGTGTTGCAGGGTGTGTTGGCCCAAGGTTCAAGGTTGTGATAGTACCATCAATTGTTTCGTCCGAAACATAATAGTTCACCTTTTCTTGTTTATTCTGGTTCTTTAAATCACTCATGATCAAGCTTTTTATCTTCCGAAGAAACGGTCGTCCTTATCTTCCCTAGTTGCATCTTCCATGTGGTACTCTTTGCGCATTGGGAAGTAATCCATAGAATCCTCATTCAGAATTCTTCTGAGGTCTGGATGTCCATTGAAGATGACACCGTAAAAATCATATGTTTCACGTTCCATCCAATTTGCACCGGCATAAAGATCCACGATTGACATGATTTGAGGATCTGCGATGGGGATAGCCGTTTTCAAGCGGATACGGAAATTATTTGTCATGCTCTGAAGATGATAAACCAAGGCAAGTTCTCTCCCAGAACTATTAGGATAGTGTACCGCACCAATGTTCGTTAAGAAAGAAATATTCAAAGCGGCATCTGTCTTCATCCATTTGATGATCTCATGCATTTTTTCAGCCGCTACTTCTACAGTAAGAAAACCGTACGGAGCATCCACTGCTGTGATCGCTTCTCCAAACTGGTTTTTCAGTTTATCAGCAACCTCTTCGTTGTTTAGCTTACTCTTCATTTCCTTCTATATCATATTTGTTAAGTAAAGCCTTGTACTCATCAGAATAACGTCTTCTCAACGATTCATTCCTCGCCATTTCCTGGATCTTCATTATGCCATCAATGATCTGTTCCGGACGAGGCGGACAACCCGGAACATAAACATCAACAGGAATCACTCGGTCAATTCCCTGAAGAACGCTGTATGTATCGAAAATTCCACCAGAAGATGCACATGCACCAACAGATAGTACCCATTTTGGCTCCGCCATCTGTTCGTATACCTGTTTTAATATCGGTGCCAATTTCTTCGAAATCGTACCTGCCACAATCAAGAGATCTGCCTGACGAGGAGAAAAAGACATTCGTTCCATACCAAAACGGGCAAGATCGTAGTTACTCCCCATTGTTGCCATGTATTCAATCCCGCAGCAGGATGTCGCAAATGGCAAAGGCCAGATCGAATTAGCTCTTGCACTGGCTATAACTTTCTCTAAAGTAGAAAGCTGATATCCTTCGCCATTGATTACCTGAAGATCTTCTATTTTTCCCATTCTAAAGCTCCTTTTTTAAGTACGTAGAAAAAGCCTATCAAGAAGAAGGCTACGAAAAGAATAACAGCCAAAAGCCCTTCGAGTTCAAGTGATTTAAAATTTACGGCATATGGGTAGAAGAAGATAACTTCTACATCAAACAGTACAAAAAGAATGGCTGTCATGAAATAGCGAACAGAAACTGGAAAACGAGCATCTCCATGAGACTCAATACCACATTCCCAATTTGCATCTTTCTTTTTTGATTTGAGCCGCGGCCCGAGAAAGTGTGTTATAAACAACACAAAAACCACAAAGCCTCCTATCACTCCAATCTGCAGGAGTATTGGTAAATAATCGATACCTGTTGATTTCATATCCTGATCACATTATCTAGTATACAGTTCTTTAGGCGGGAGAAAGATGAAAGCAGGACCTTCATGCAACAAACCCAACATAAAAAATCACCTGCAAATTTATTCTTTACTTTGGTCTTTACTACCAAAATGTTAAGAATATTTAAAAAAAAAGGCAATTGAATCCGGCTGACTTATTAACGCGGAGATTTGATCGATAAGTGACACTCAGAGAGTTCTGTCATGATAGGCTTTTGTGAGTTCGATATATCGCTCTGAATAGTTCCCGTTCAAATCCCTGACAACCAATGTGGTATTTGTTAAAGCAGTTGGCTCATGCATGAACTCAAAAACTGTTCTGGTATGTCTTTTTGGCACTCCTTCTATACGAACCTGATGTGTAACTTTCAACTTGTACAGCAAGGCAGTTTCAATGATCTCATAGGCGTATTCACCGGGAAAAATAGCCCAGAAACTTCCTTTTTGCATCAAGATTTGAGATACCTTTTGGAAAAGCCTATTAAAAGTTAACTGATTTGCATGCTTACTGGCTGCTACTCTTGGATCTCTGCTCAACAGGCTATTCTTGTAAAATGGAGGGTTTGAGAAAATGAGATCATATTTTTTTTCGGGTTCATGACGCAGAATATCTTCTTGAAAAACCGAAATCCTGTCCGCCCACGGCGAGTTAATTACATTATCGCGGCAATCTTTCAAACTTTCAGAATCCACGTCAATTGCTATTATCCTGATCTGATCATTCTTTTGAGCGACCATCAGAGATAAAACACCACTGCCTGTGCCGATATCGAGCGAATGAATAGCATTCTTGGGTTCGATTAGCGCTCCCAGTAACATCGCATCCGTGCCAACCTTTAACGCAGAGTGCGCTTGATGTATCGAAAAATACTTGAATTGAAAAACGG
>JAJTDX010000124.1:0-6178 GCA_021298235.1 Cryomorphaceae bacterium
GGCCATTCGTTACGGTAGTTCAAGGCAAATCTCGGACAGCCATGAGAACCTGCAAACGCCGGATTCAGGTAGAGTGGATTGGCATAAAACTGGGTAAACGTTGGGTCTTGCGCATTGACTGTCAGGTACATTAGTACAGCTGTGCAAGTAATTACTAAACGTTTAAGTCCTTTCATTTGTGTTGGTTATGTACAACGAAATCTGACCAAAGATAACGCAAATTTCAAAATTTGGTTACAAATATGACAATTCGAAATAAAATAATCATCTAAACCAAACGTTTTTTTCAGTGTTAAATTGTTAATCTATTTAGATATTTGTCCTGTGAAGTACATAAAACCTCGCTTGTCTATGATTCGAGTTACTAAAACATTAATTTTTCTCTTCTTGAATTTTTTAGCTATTTCACAAGATACGCTTGAATTCAAACTTCAATGGTTGAATCCTGAGACATACAAAAGTCAAGGTCGGGAAATTTCAATTCCAACTATTGCGGGACAAATGCCTGACAATGGTAGGCCTGTTTTTTATGGTATTCGCAAACTAAATTCGATCAATTTTAGTTTGATTTTAAATGATGTTAGTTCATCAGTTGCACCAAAGCTAGACATTGAATATTTGAAAACACACAATTTCTACATTCCTTCCGAGGCAAATGTTCAAATGAAGGTTACGAGTGACAGAGGCAAACCTCGGGCCGTCGTTTATACATTTCCGTATTTTATTAAAGATGGGAAAGTCATGCGAATTGACCGGTTTTCGCTTCGATTTGAATCAAATCCTTCATTTGTTGCTGTAAATAAGAGTTTTGTCACACAATCTGCTCTAGCTCAAGGTTCCGGAACGTGGTACAAAATAGCCGTAGATAAGGATGGTATTTATAAGATAGACAAGTCTTTTTTGGAGGCATGCGGAATTGCCTTAGATGGTTTGGATCCCAATTCAATAAATATTTATGGAAACGGAGATGGCAAATTGCCTGAATTGAACAGTGTTCCTCGAACCGATGATCTGGCCAAAAATGCAATTCAGGTTGTTGGAGGTAGCGATGGAACGTTTGATGATGGGGATTATATTCTTTTCTATGGGTGGGGGCCACATCGGTGGAGTGCTACCGGTTCTTCCATGGATCAGGACAGACATATTTACAGCGATCAGTCGTGTTACTTTATAAATATAAACAGCAATGAGCCCCCTCTTCGAATTGATGATGTTGCAAGCTCTCTTCTTTCTCCAACGTATACCGTAACGTCTTATTCCTATTCCGATGTTCATGAGGTGGATAATGTGAATTTGGTTGGAGGAGGCCAGCGTTGGTATGGAGAATTGTTCGATACCGAATTAGAACAAACGTTTAATTTCACTATTCCAAATATAGAAAGTACATCTCCGGTTTTCTTCAAGGTATCCATGGCGTCTAATTCGGTGAGTTCTTCCGGGACAGCACAAGATTACTTTGTCAACGGGAATTTACTTTCCAGTTCAGCACTGCCGGTTGTTTCCTATGATTATTTCCGTTCGGTAAAATCATTTACATGGTCGAATCCCACGAGTAACATCAATCTTAAAATTCGGATTACAAGAAATTCCCCCAATACGGTGGCATACCTAGATCGGATATTATTGAATGCCAGGAGAAAGCTCATCTTTAATGGAACGCAACTAAATTTTAGGGATCTAAGTTCTGTAGGCGCTGGATTTGTTTCCTCTTTTTCAGTATCGAACTTTCCTTCAGGAGGTTTTGTGTGGGATGTAACGGATCGTCATCAACCGTACCGTCAACTCGGAACAACAGGTTCCGGGTCTTATACATTTGTTGCGGAAACGGACACGTTGCGTGAATATGTTGTTTCAAACGGAATTGATTTTTACCTGCCAACGCGAATAGGACCTGTGTCTCATCAAAATTTACATGGCTTAGAAGCAGCAGATCTGCTTATTGTTACGCATCCAAATTTTATCTCTCAGGCACAACGATTGGCCTCCCTGCATGAATCCGAAGGTACCACTGCGCACGTGGTTACAACAACACAGATATTCAATGAGTTTAGCTCAGGTATGCAGGATGCCACTGCTATCCGAATGTTTGCTAAAATGTTCTACGACAGAGGGGCGACCAACCCCGCTACCCGTCCGAAAAATTTATTGCTTTTTGGAGATGGTACGTATGATCCAAAAAACAGACTTTCAAACAATAATAATTTTATCATCACTTATCAAGTGCTGGTGGATTTCAGTGAGGACCATATTTCTGCTCTTGTTACTGATGATTACTACGGAATGTTGGACGATGCAGAGTCTATTGAGCCTACTGATCTAATGGATATTGGCGTTGGAAGATTGCTGGTGTCAGATGCTCAAATGGCAAAGGAACAAGTGGATAAAATCGAACATTATTTAAAGAATGGTTCGACATTATTTAACAATTCCACTGCCTCTTCCTGCTCCGTGAGTTCAAACGCTGCATCTTCAACCTTCGGTGAATGGCGTACGAATTACGTACAGATAGCAGATGACGAAGAAGGTGGGTATTTTATTACTCAAGATACAGAACCGCAGTATGAGGAGGTGAAATTGCAGCATCCTGAAATGAATTGTGATAAACTGTACTGTGACGCATTTCCGCAGGAAGTTACAGCAGGAGGAGAACGTTATCCGGACATCTATAATGCCATTACAGATCGCATTGAACGAGGAGCTCTGGTTGTTAATTATGTTGGTCACGGTGGAGAGGTCGGATTGGCAGAGGAGCGTATTGTAACGATTCCACAAATTCAAGATTGGGACAACATTCACAAGCTGAATCTTTTTGTTTCTGCAACATGTGAATTTACCAAATACGATGATCCAAAACGCGTTTCGGCAGGTGAGTGGGTTGCATTGAATCCAACAGGAGGTGCTATTGCGCTTATGACAACTTCTCGTTCGGTATTCTTCGGTGTAAATACGTTGACTGGTCTCAAATTTTTCGAAACAGTATTTCAGCGTGATGCGGAAAATCAGCCACTGACCTTTGGAGAGATTATGAGAGTGACAAAGAATGGTTCCGGTTCCAATGAAAATAAACGAAGTTTCACGCTCATCGGCGACCCTGCATTAAAATTGGCTTTACCCCGAATGCGGGTAGTGACGGACAGTATTAATGGATTAAGTCCGGATTTGGAGATTGATACACTCAGAGCATTGAGTAAAGTAACCGTAAAGGGACATCTTGAAGGTTTTAATGGAAATATTTTGAATGGATTCAGCGGAGTCTTGACTCCGACAGTTTTTGATAAACCTAAGATCCAGACAACCCTGGGTCAGAACGATGATTCTCCGGAGATTGATTTTGAACTTCAGAAAAATGTCGTGTATAAAGGAAAGGCTTCAGTATCAAACGGTTATTTTTCGTTTACGTTCATTGTGCCGAAAGACATCAATTATTCCTTCGGGAATGGAAAGATCAGTTACTATGCAAACAGTTCGAGCACTGATGCTGCCGGTTCAGACACTCGCTTTAGGATTGGAGGATTTGATACGCTTGGATTGAACGATGCTGTTGGCCCTGAAATCGAGTTGTTCATGAACGATGAGAATTTCGTTTCAGGCGGTATTACCGATGAAACTCCTGTGTTGATTGCCAACTTATTCGATGAGAATGGGATAAATACAGTAGGAAATGGAATTGGTCATGACCTAACGGCTATTGTCGACGGTAAAACATCCGAACCGGTAGTACTGAACGATTATTACACAGCCGATCTTGACTCGTATCAATCCGGTGAGGTGAGGTACACGTTTCCGGCTCTCGAGAAAGGAACACATACCCTGACGCTTAAAGTATGGGATGTGAACAATAATTCATCCGAAAAAACGATTGAATTTAATGTTCAGGAAAAAGAAGATCTTGCTTTAGATCATGTGTTGAATTACCCCAACCCGTTTACTACGAGAACTTCTTTTTATTTCGAACACAACCAAGTCTGTTCGCATCTGGAGGCTCAGATACAGATATTTACGGTGTCAGGACGCTTGGTACGTTCGATAAATCAACTCGTTCAGACAGAAGGATTCAGATCTCAGGGCATTGAATGGGATGGAAAGGATGATTTTGGCGATCAGCTTGCAAAAGGAGTGTACGTTTATGCTGTCAAAGTCACTGCTCCTGATGGCCAAAAAGCGGAAAAGATTGAAAAATTAGTTTTATTGCGTTAATCACACAATAAAGCGTGTTGAAATACGTATATTTGCCAACCCATAATGATTTTATGCGCAGAACAGGCTCTTTTTTAATGGTGTTTTTGTTGCCTTTGAGTGTAATGGCTCAATCTGGTGTTACCCAGAATGATCTTCAATTGAATACCATTACAACCGCGCTGCCTTTCATGGCGATAACCCCTGATTCTCGTGCCGGAGGAATGGGAGATGCGGGAACTGCACTTAGTGGTGATGCAAACTCAATCTACTGGAATACGTCCCTTTTAAATTTTGCCAAAGATAAATCCGAGATCAGCTTGTCTTACACACCATGGTTAAGGCAGTTAACGAATGATATGCATTTGTCCTATTTGTCTGGTTTTCACAAATTAGACGAGCGAAATGCCATTGCTGGAGCTATTCGATTTTTCAGTCTGGGGGAAATTACCTTTACCGATGCCTCCGGAAATGTTATTCGGGATGACAAGCCCAGCGAGTTTGAGCTAACCGCCGGATATGCATTCAGATTAAGTGAGCGATTAAGTGTCGGGATCAATGGAAAGTTCGCTTATTCCAATTTAACAGGTGGTCTGACGGTAGCCGGTGTAAATACGAAAGCAGGTGTAGTAGGTGCAACAGACATTTCATTTTCGTATTACAATGACGATGTTCAGTTAGGATCCACTGATGGAGTGTACACGTTTGGTTTGACAATCAATAATGTGGGGAACAAAGTGGCTTACTCCGAACTGGCGACAAGAGATTTTATTCCAATCAATATGAAAATTGGAAACTCCTTCAAGGCTAAGTTTGACAAATACAACCATTTGACTGCTTCTTTCGACATTCAACGCCTTCTTGTCCCGACGCCAGCATATTATGACTTCTACGATAGTGATTACCAGATGATCTCAGGAAGAAATACCGATGTGGGCGTCATTGCAGGAATGGTTCAATCATTCTATGATGCACCTGGTGCACCTGTGACAGATGAGGCAGGGGATTACGTTCAAAATGCGGATGGATCTTTTCAAGTCGTCAAAAATTCTAAATTCAAAGAAGAACTTTCAGAAATCAATTTTGCTTTGGGCCTTGAATATTGGTATAACAATGTACTAGCTATTCGCAGTGGCGTGTTTTACGAAAACAAGAATAAAGGTAACAGACAGTATTTCAATTTAGGGGTTGGCTTCAAATACAATAAGTTTGGTGTTGACATGTCTTAAATGGTCGTCAGAGCCCCTTGGCAAATACACTTCGCTTTACACTGCGCATGACGCTTGGGGATTCTTCCTCTGAAAGCGAAAGTTCTGACGCAAAACCTGAATAATTTCTTATGGACATCAGGGTAGGATTTGGGGTTGATGTACATCGCTTAGCGGAGACTCATGAACTGTTTATCGGTGGTAAAAAAATCGAATCTGACCTAGGTGCAGTCGGACACTCAGATGCAGATGTGTTGTTACACGCTATCTGTGATGCATTGCTGGGAGCTGCTAATCTTAGGGACATAGGGTATCATTTTTCGGATACGGATCCCAAATTCAAAGGCATTGATTCAAAGATCTTACTGAAGGAGGTCATGAATTTGCTGGAAAGAGATAATTGGCGGGTCGTTAACATCGATTGCACAGTTATTTTGGAGAAACCGAAGCTCAATCCACACATCCCTGAAATGCAAGAAATCATTGCCGGAATTCTAAAAACAGAGCCCGAAAGAATTTCTATCAAAGCGACCACACATGAAAAGGTGGATTCCTTTGGTGAGCGAAAGGCCGTAAAGGCATATGCAGTGTGTCTCATTCACAAAGCATGACCGTTTCCTGAAATAGTCCCGAATACCTATATTTGTACAAACCAAATTGGAGATGAAGATCAATCCGCACTATCGCAGCAAGGAAAGCTTGCTGGAGTTGTACAACAAGCCTTTATTGGAGCTTGTTTTCGAGGCAGCCACCATTCACCGTGCCGAGCAAAGCATCTTACCATAGTCAGATGC
>JAJTDX010000124.1:6218-10573 GCA_021298235.1 Cryomorphaceae bacterium
ATCCCCGTGAGGTGCAGATGTCCTCCTTGCTCAGTATAAAAACCGGCGGTTGCCCTGAAGATTGTGGCTATTGTCCTCAAGCAGCGCGTTACCATACCGATGTAGAGGCTCACAAGCTTATGTCTGTCGATTCAGTAATTGAGCAAGCTAAAAACGCAAAAGCAAATGGTTCTTCCCGTTTGTGTATGGGAGCAGCGTGGAGAGAAGTTCGCGACAACAAAGACTTTGATTCAGTGGTGGAGATGGTGCAGGCGGTGAATGACCTAGACATGGAAGTTTGTTGTACACTCGGAATGTTGACAGAGGAGCAGGCGGTAAGATTGAAAAAAGCGGGTTTATTTGCTTACAATCACAACCTTGACTCGTCGAGAGACTTCTACAAGGACATTATTTCTACCCGAGAATATGATGATCGATTGAATACAATTGACAATGCCCGAAAAGCTGGTATTACAGTTTGTTCAGGTGGTATCATCGGAATGGGTGAGGCTGTGGAAGATCGTATTGGTCTACTGATGAGCTACATGGAAATGGACACTCCGCCTGAATCTATTCCTATAAATGCTTTGGTTGCCGTTGAAGGTACCCCTTTGGAAGATCAGAAGCCCATTGAGCAATGGGAAATGATACGCATGGTGGCAACCACACGTGTCGTATTCCCTCAGTCTGTAGTAAGGCTTTCCGCAGGCAGGACTAAAATGAGTATGGAGGCGCAGGCGCTGTGTTTTATGGCCGGAGCAGGATCTATTTTCGCTGGAGACAAGTTGTTAACGACACCCAATCCTGAGTTTAATGAGGATAAACACATGTTCGAAATACTTGGATTGATACCCAAAGAGGCGTTTGCAGATGGGGAAAAGCCTGTCACAGAACCGGATGAAAAATTGATCGCCCGAAAAGAGGAAGAAGCGCGTCGTGCTGAAGAGTTGAGGGCGGCCAGAGAAAAAGCAACAGCTGAAGGGTTTGAACCGAGAAAGATAAAAACAGTTCAGTAATCCGATGGATTTAAAACTGATCAGTAAATTAGAAGAAAGAATGGATGAGGGAACGTTGCGTTCCCTTTCTTGTTTTGAGGGAATGACGGACTTCTTTTCCAATGATTATCTGGGATTGGCAAAAATGTCCTTTGAAGATACGCAGGCAACGGGCAGTACGGGTAGCCGATTGATCTCGGGAACGTCTGAGGAGTCTCTTAGGTGCGAACAATTCCTTGCCGAGCATTTCCTTGCTGAGGCAGCGCTGGTATTTAATTCGGGCTATGATGCAAATCTTGGTTTTTTTGGTTCCGTCCCACAGAAAGGTGACACCATAATTTATGACCAGTTCATACATGCCAGTGTTCGTGACGGGATTAAACTTTCGAATGCAAAAGCATTTTCTTTTAAACATAATTCAGTCGAAGATCTCGAGAAAAAAATTCAATTATCTGAGGGTACGGTATACGTAGCGATAGAAAGTTTGTACTCTATGGATGGAGATCTCGCTCCATTGAAGGAAATTGCCAGTTTATGCGAGCAATACGAAGCTTATTTGATTGTGGATGAAGCGCACGCTGCTGGTGTTTTGGGAAAGGGATTATCCATTGAATTGGGGCTTTGTCACCTCACCTTCGCCCGTCTCATTACATTTGGAAAAGCCTATGGTGCACACGGAGCAGCAGTTTTGGGTTCGGAACAATTGAAGGAATACCTGATAAATTTTGCTCGTTCGTTTATCTATACTACCGCCTTGCCGCCCGGAACCTATCAATGGATACAATACAATTGTTCACAGAGTATTATGGAATTTCAGGTGCAGTTGCAACAGAACATCCAATTATTTCGCGAGAATTGTTTTCCCGAATACCTGTGCTCGGATGCTCGTTCACCAATTCAGATTATCCGGGTTGGAGAAATTCATCGTACAAAAGTTCTCGCAGAGGTGTTGCATCAGAATGGATTTGCGGTTAAACCTATTTTTAGTCCAACTGTTCCAAAAGGTTCAGAGTGCATACGGATTTGTTTGCATGCGTTTAATACGGAAGAACAGATTCTTGATATCTGTAGGTTACTCAATCAGCATTTTAAATGATTCAGGATGTTTCAAAATCTGAAAAATCACAATAAAATGCTCTTATTGATACTCATATTCCCGGTGGTAGCCCTCTTGGAGTTTCAGTTACATTCATACAATTTGTCCATCAACAATCGAATAGTTAACATTTCCGTCTCTCTTTTTGAATGTTTGATTTTAATGTTAATAGGGTTCTTTTACTTTCAGACCTTTAAATTTCATCGGCTCTGGAGGTCATATTACCTGAAAAAATCATTTGAAACTCAAAAGTATTTCAGTTTTCTGGGAGTTCCTTTTTTTCAGATTATATTAACGAAGAGCTTCATGCGCTATGCAAATCCACGCGTTTATCTAAAAGGCAGAAAAAGGGATTATATTAAAATTCTTCATGAAGAGACCAAGCAATCTGAGACGTCTCACCTCATTACAATTCTTGTCACAATTCCTTTTCAGGTGAATTATTTTTTGATGGACAAAATGATGTTATTTTGGTCTTTAACCTTGTTAAGTATTTTCTTTAATGTCTATCCTATCTTACTTCAACGCATGAATAGGTTCTTACTTGAAACACGGTTTTCCGGACTTATCGGAGAGCAATGACTTATCGTTCAATTCATTTGTTTTTTTTCATCGACCCTACCGTTCTCTTTAATCCTTCTTTCAAAGGGGTAATTTGATAGCCAAGCTCGTTAAGAGCTTTTTCAGAAGATACTTCCCAATGAAATTTTCCTTTTGCCACCCATTTTGGAGTGATCGAAGGTTCAGTTCCAAATTTTTCGGCCATGAATAATTGAATGGAAGCGAAGAAATTTTGAAAGAATAAGGGAACCTTGAATAGTTTTCTTTGAATGGAACCAAGCTCGGAAAGATGATCGAAAAACTCGATGTAGGTACAGTTTTCGCCTCCTAAAATATAGGAATGCCCCGATTTTCCATACTCCATGGCGAGCAGATGTCCTTTGGCAACATCTTCAATGTATGCATAATTGCCAATTTCTTTTCCTGTCCCGGGAAGAATACGCCAGGACCCATTGATATATTTGTTAATCAAAATGTTGATTGATCCAGGTATCCCGAAAAGTATGGGGCCATACACCCTAGTTGGTGAAACAATGACCACGTTAAGCCCGTTTTCAATGTGATATTCTTTAATTTTTAGCTCGGCCAGAGCTTTCGAGCTTTCGTACTCGTTGAAAAAATCCATTTCCCGATTCTTCCCTTCGTTGACTATCCCATTTTCAGAAGGACCATACACGCCTGCCGAGCTCGTGATCACTATTTTCGAGACGTTTGACAACCTTGCTGCTTCCAAAATGTTTGTCGTACCAGTCAGGTTCACATCAAAGAATTTTTTTGCGTCTTTAAGCCATACTTTGGCCAATGCCGCCATGTGATACACTTGATCACACCCATCCATGGCTTCGGTCAACAATGCACAATCACTGAGGTCTCCTTCGAATAAACGGATCTGCTCGTGTTTGAAAATGGCATCCAACCGATCCTTCGAGCGAACGAGTAGATGCAGGGTATGTCCCTCCTCAAGAAGGTGTTTGACAACATATCCACCAATACTGCTTGTTCCTCCAGACAAAAAGATCTTCATTTTATATCAGATTTGTTCTTTGAAGCCATTTATGAATTTCTTGTGTTACCCATTCCGGTTCATCTAAAGGGATGCAGTGTCCCGCTGTCTCATGCCAAACAAGTTGACCACCAAACACTTTATGGGATTTTTCAATACATTCCATGCAGACCATTTTGTCCATTTTCGAACCGAGCATAAGCAATGGGATATGAAGTGCAACTTGTTTTGGAGTATAGCGGATCCCGGCAAATGCCTGACTTACAATGTTCCATCTAGTCATTCGACGTTTTTTTTGAATATCGATCCACCTATTCAAAACCTTGTTTCCGTGATCGATTTTATTACTGTTTATTTTAAGAATTGCCTTTTCCCTGTTTCGCAATCGCGTATAAAACATTGCCTTGAACAATTCTGGTCGAATCGTGCTTTTGACCCGTTCTGAATTCGAACAAATTTCATTGAAGCTTGAATTCATCGTAACGATTCCGTCGAAATCATCTGGATACTTGCTGACCCATTCCATCGCCACCATACCACCGAGAGATGAGGCTACGACAATGTTCAAATCGTTTGTATTTAAGTTATTCTCTTTTCTCAGAAAATCAACAATTTTAGATACTGAAAGAGGGGATCTTTTTTTATTGTGTACACCTGATCCGGGAAGATCCAGCAAACGAAGCTCTGCTCTTGGCATTTCCTTCTGCAAAAAGGTTAGAAA
>JAJTDX010000031.1 GCA_021298235.1 Cryomorphaceae bacterium
TCACAAAATTGATGCTGAATATTATATTAATGTTCAAGGAGATGAACCTTTATTTAATCCAAAAGATTTAAGTCAATTACTGGCATCAATTGAAGATAACAATGGTGAAATTATAAATGGTTACTGCCCAATAACCAACGAGGTAGATTTTATAAGTGTATCAATTCCCAAAGTGGTTTTTAGACCAAATGGAAGGTTATTATACATGTCAAGAAGTCCAATTCCCGGAAACAAGATTGCAAATTTCAACTTTGGTTATAGGCAAGTATGCGCATATGCTTTTCCGAAAGAAGCGCTGCTAAAATTTTCTTCTCTAAAGCAAAAGACGCCACTCGAGCAAGAGGAAGACATCGAAATATTGAGATTCTTAGAAATTGGATTTGAAGTTACAATGATTCCTATGTCTAGTGAATCCATTGCAATTGATCATCCTGAGGATGTAGATAAGGTCTGCGAAAAATTAAAATGCTAGACACGTTTGAAAATATACTTTGGGATTTTGATGGTGTTATCATGGATTCCATGCCTATCCGAAACAATGGGTTTAGATTAGTTCTTAAATCCTTTCCAGCAGAACAGGTGGAAGAATTAATGGCATACCATTTGGCGAATGGTGGATTATCCAGGTATCATAAGTTTCGTTATTTCTTTGAAACTATACGAAAAGAGCAAATTACCAACGACATTATAAATCAATATGCACATTCATTTTCTGAGATAATGATGAAGAATTTGATTGACGAAAATTTGTTAATAGAGGATTCCATGAATTTTATTAGAAAGCAGCATATGAATTTTGAAATGCACATTGTTTCAGGTTCAGATGGGCGTGAGCTAAATAAAATTTGTGAAAGGCTAAAAATTGATAGGTATTTTAATTCAATAAATGGGTCGCCAACTCCGAAAAAAAAATTAGTGAAGGATATACTTGAAAAACACTGTTATGATGTAAAAAAAACGGTCCTAATAGGAGATTCCATAAATGATTGGGAAGCGGCTATAGAAAACCAAATATATTTCATCGGATATAACAATGAAAAACTAATTAAACTCGGGCGTTACATTGAAAGTTTTAAATAGTTTACGCTTTTCATTATGAATCATGGGTAAATCATGAAAATATCAATCATCACCGTCTGCTACAATAGGGTCGCGACCATCGAAAAAGCCATTCAAAGTGTCCTCAATCAGGATTACGATGAAATTGAATACATTGTAATAGACGGAAACTCATACGATGGAACAATAGAGATTATTGAAAAATACAGAGACAAAATAGCACATTTTACGTCAGAACCTGACAATGGTATGTACGATGCCATCAACAAAGGATTGGCATTAGCTACCGGTGATATTGTTGGTTTAATGCATTCCGATGATGAATTCTACGACACGGGCTCTGTTTCGAAGATAGTAGCTGCGTTTGAAAAATCCAGAGCCATTGAAGGTGTTTTTGGTGATGGAATCTATGTATCCAATGACACTGAAGAAAAACTGATCAGAAATAGAATTGGTGGTGAATTTTCTCTGAAAAAATTGGAGAATGGGTGGTTGCCATTACATCCTACAGTTTACATTAAAAGAGAATTGATAAAAAAATACGGCAACTACAATTTGGACTTCAAAATTGCTTCTGATACTGAGTTTCTCTTGCGTTATCTCTACAAATATAAAATCAAAATCACTTATATAAAGGCCTATATTGTGAAAATGAGAATGGGGGGACTGAGTACTTCTCGATCAAGAGCTATTCAGGTACTGAAAGAGGATTTCAAAATTTATAAGTACCATGGTCTTTCAGCGACAAAAGCTGTATTTTTGAAGAAATTTAAAACCACCTTACAATATTTCCGTAAATAAAGTGCCTCTCCTTCGCTACCTAGCATCAAACCGATTTTCTCGCTACATGAAGCTTACACTCTTGTTGTGTGACATTCTATTGCTGAATGTAGCTTATCCCCTTTCGGTCTGGGTTCGTTTTGGGAACTTTGTAAATCTGCAGGATTCAGAGGTTAAAACCATTTGGCTCTTTGCCAATGCCTTATGGATTGGATTAGTGGTATACCACAATGCGTATAAGTTGATCCGAGTGGAAAGGATCGAAAATCTGCTGAGTCGAACATTTAAATTGTTTTTGATCCACAGTGCGATTATCTCTGTGTGTGTGATTATTTTGGATTATGATAAGATATCCCGTTTACGGATGCTCTATTTCTTCTTGATATTTTATTCAAGCATAATGGTCCTCCGGGTAATCTATCTCAAAACGCTCAAGTATATCAGGGTAAAAGGATACAATTTTCGAAATGTGATTATCATTGGATGTAACGAAAATGGGAGACGAATTGGTGAAATTATAACGTCTGATCTTTCTTATGGTTTCCGTGTTGCTGGATATTTCGATAACCTTTCCAATCTTCAATCCCGAAATTGGTTCAATTTCAAAGGAGATATTAGTGATATTGAGGCATTTGTTCAAACTGAGAAAATTCATGAGATGTACATTGCGTTACACTTCGATCAGTCCGGACAAATAAAGGATTTGATCAGACTATCAGAGAAGTATCTTATTAGACTCAAATTCGTGCCTGACTTTTACAATTATACACAAGCAAGAAAAGTGAATATTGATTTTTATGGGAATACCCCGGTACTCATGTTACGAAAAGAACCTCTAGAGCAGCCGTTCAATCGACTCATTAAGAAAATTTTCGATATCTCATTTTCATTTCTCGTTATTGTATTGGTTTTTACATGGCTTTTTCCAATCCTTATGATTCTTGTTAAGTTGAGTTCTGCAGGTCCTATCTTCTTTAAACAGAAACGATCAGGAGAAGACAACAGATCATTTACTTGTCTAAAGTTTCGAACCATGCGTGTAAACTATCTGGCAGATGAACTTCAAGCAACAGAGGGAGACCAGCGAATTACTAAAATTGGTGCATTTATGAGAAGAACGAATTTAGATGAGCTGCCTCAGTTTTTTAATGTTCTCTTGGGAAGCATGTCTGTTGTTGGACCTAGGCCGCATATGCTCAAACATACTGAGCAATATTCGGAATTAATTCATAATTATCTCATTCGCCATTTGGCTAAACCAGGAATTACCGGTTGGGCCCAAGTAAATGGTTATCGTGGCGAGACGAAAGAATTGGAGGATATGAAGAAACGAGTGGAATATGATATATGGTACATTGAAAACTGGAGTTTCCTAATTGACATTAAGATTGTATTTAAAACTTGTACAAATATGATCAAGGGTGATAAGAAGGCTTATTAAACTGATAACGTTAACCTTTGTAATTTATTAAAACCAAATTTGGTTATTCTATGGTTTAACCGAAACTATTCTTTCTTCTCCTCGTTAAAAAAAGCTTAAATTTGTCATCGAGATGCCTGCATGAAGAAATTCCCATTAGCTTATTTTACTTTAATTTTTGGTTTTTTTATACTATTAAATTCGTGTAAAACAAGGGAGAAAATTGCCTTATTTCAAAATCAGGCTTCTGACTCAACCCACATTCAATCTCAATATACACCGATCATAAAAACAGATGATTTCTTGTCTGTTTTGGTGTCTTCTGATGACCCGGAGTCTGTATTAGTATTCAATCCCGCTGTGGTTCCTCAGAATATGAACAATGGTTATCTTATGGGGAATCCTGTTCTCTCTGGTTATTTGGTAAATGCAATTGGTGAAATTAAGCTACCAGTTATAGGTGTTGTAAAAGTCGTTGGATTAAATCGAATGGAGGCTACTGCTTTGATCGAGGAAAAATTAAAGGAGTATATCAAGAATCCGGTTGTGAATATCCAAATTCAGAATTATAAAATAACAGTTCTTGGTGATGTTAAAAGTCCAGGTACGTTTAAGATTCCAAACGAAAGAATCACTCTTTTGGAGGCTATTGGACTTGCAGGTGATCTGAAGATGACGGCTCGAAGAAATAATATACTTGTTATTCGCGATGAGAACGGTAAAAAAACTGAGTACAGGGTAGACCTCACACGAAAAGATTTATTTTCGTCACCGGTCTATTATCTCACACAAAATGATGTGGTGTATGTTGAACCGAATTCGACCGCAATGTCAGAATCCACGTTGTGGCGAACAACGGGTCCAATTTTCATCTCGCTTACTTCATTGGTGGTAACCACTGTAACTTTACTTTTCAGATAAAATGATTCAGCACCCTGGGGCAACCGAACAGAATGCCGATGAATTCAACCTTAGAGAATTAATCGATAAATATCGATATCGTTGGAAGTGGTTTGTAGCTGGCCTCATACTAATGGTTGGTGCGTCTTTTCTATATGTTAGATATTCTGTGCCTCAATATGAATCCCGTGCGAGCGTACTTGTCCGTGAAGACGAAAAAGGCGGTGGTTTGGCCCAATTTTCTGTATTTAAGGACTTGGGACTCATGGGGGGGGCGAGCAATTTGGACAATGAAATTGAAATTTACAAGTCTAGAAAACTACTCACGGGGGTTATCAAAAAACTAAGATTGAATTTTAATACCCACCTTATCGGTGACAATAGTCGCATGCTTCGTGGTGAGGTGTATGACAAGTCACCAGTATCAATTATTCCAGCTGAGGAAGATAGTTTGTTTGATGAGGTTGACACCGAGTTTGAGCTTGTTCTAACCTCAAAGAATCAATACCAACTCATAAATAAAGACGGGGCTAACATTGGTACGTTTAATTTTGGCGCAGTAGTAAATTCTCGTTTCGGTAAGTTCATTGTCAACAAAACAAATCACATGACTGCCAAATGGGTCTCAAAAAGTTTACTTTTTAAGATAACCCCCTTAGAAGATGTTGTGAATGAGCTTCAGGAAGCTATAAAGGTCGAAAGTCCGAGTAAAAACTCAAATGTCCTAACAATTTCAATTCGTGGTGCCCAAATAGAAAAAAACAATCAGATCATCAACGAATTGATTGCTCAGCATGAACAAAGTGCCATAGAAGATAAGAATGAAGTTGCAGAGAACACTAGTGGTTTTATAGATGAACGGATGAAGTTTATTGCTGCCGAACTATCAGAGGTTGAGGCGGAAGGTGAAAAATTTAAAACAACCAATAAAATAGTAGATGTCACCTCTGACGCAGCATTGTACATGACTAAAGAGAGTGAAACAGAAAAAGCCATAACTGAATCAAGTATTCAATTGAGTTTGTCTGATTTCATGAACGAATTTATTCAGAAGCATCAAGGATATTCTGAACTATTGCCTGCAAATCTAGGATTCAAGGATCAGTCTATTATTTTGATGACTACCCAATACAATCAGCTCGTACTTGATAGGAACAAGTTGCTGATCAATTCAGGTGAAAAAAGTCCGAATGTTCAAAAAATCGAAGGTCAGCTTGCAGGATTGAAATCAAGCTTGATTCAGAGCTTGAAGAATTTGCGCACATCTTTGCAATTGGAATTAGGAAAACTGAAGGCTCAAGAGGCACTTTATGAGTCGAGAATTTCTTCCATCCCACAATTTGAAAGAGAATACCGTGATATTCTGCGTCAACAACAGATTAAAGAAACCCTTTATCTCTATCTCCTTCAAAAAAGAGAAGAAAATGAGATAACGCTGGCAGCATCTGTTGCTAACACACGCGTCATTGACTATGCATACAGCAATGGAAAACCTATATCTCCTAAAAAGAAGATCATCTATCTAGGGGCACTTCTGTTAGGACTGATTTTACCAGCAGGCATTATTTACCTTATTGATTTGATTGATAATAAGGTGCATAGTCGGAAAGATATTGAAGGTTACGGACTACCTGTAATTGGAGAAATCCCGGTGGATAAAACAAAAAGAACTCTCGTAACCGGTCATGGAGAAAGAACAGGTATAGCTGAAGCATTCAGACTGTTGAGGACTAATATCAGTTTTATGTTAGATTCCTCACGTAAGGAAGGTCAGGTCATTTTTGTAACTTCTACCTTAGCTTCAGAGGGGAAATCGTTCAATTCTCTCAACCTTGCAAATACTCTGTCTCTGTCTGGTAAACGTACGGTGCTTGTTGGGTTAGATTTAAGGGCTCCGAAATTGTTGGATTATTTAGGTTTGAAATCAACTGAGGTTCGTGGGGTTTCTAATTATATTACGGAGACAAGTCTTACATTGGATGACATTCTAATGCCTGTCAAGGATTCCGATGCCCTAATGTTTATTCCTTCCGGTGCTATTCCTCCGAATCCGGCTGAATTATTGATGAGAACAAGGCTAGATGAGCTCTTTTCAACCTTGCGAAGTCAGTTTGATTATATTGTTGTAGATACTGCTCCTGTTGGATTGGTAACGGATACTCTACTGATTTCTGATAAATCTGACGTGATAATTTATGTGGTACGCGCTAATTTTTTAGACAAACGGATGCTATCTATCCCTTCTAAACTTCACGCTGAAAACAAGCTAAAAAATATGGCAGTTTTAATCAATGCAGTTGATCTGAATGGGAAGGGTTATGGCTATGGCTACGGCTATGGTATTGAAAATGAGAAAAAAAGTTTCTTAAAGCGATTGTTCCGTCGTTGAATTTAGTTTTTCATGTTATATAGATTCTGCGTAATTGTCCTTTTTATTAATTCAATAAGTAGCGTACTTGGTCAGCGTAATGTCCGCGATTCCACAATTGGCACACCTCTCGTTGGTGTTCAATACGGAGCTAATTGGACAGCTGCGGATCTTGCAGATAGGTATGGATTTATTAACCACATTGGAATACTGGCAGGATATAAAACCAATAAAAATTGGTATGTGGGTATGGATGCCAATTTTATGTTTGGAAATCAAATCAGGATATCCGGACTGTTTGATCATCTTGTGGACTCTTATGGTCATATTACAGACGTCAATGGCGATACCGGAATTGTTGTAGTCTATTCCCGAGGTGTAAATGCCAACGTCACGTTCGGCAAGATCATTCCTGTGTTGAGTCCCAACGAAAATTCGGGTATTTTCTTTCATGCAGGTATAGGTTATTTGCTTCATCGGTTGAGAGTTGAAACGCAAGATCAGGTGATTCCTCAACTTGAGCTCGATTACCGCAAGGGGTATGACCGATTAACCATCGGTACGAACCTCCATCAGTTTCTTGGGTATTCATTCCTGGCCAATGGTGGGTTTTATAATTTCTACGGGGGTTTTTATCTTCAGGAGGGACTAACATGGAATCAGCGTACCATTTTTTTTGATCAACCGAATGTCCCAGTTTCTAAAGAAATGCGATTGGATATTCAATATGGTTTAAAAATAGGTTGGTACATTCCGTTCTACAAACGGCAACCTAAGGATTTCTACTTCGACTGATGAGGATTCTATATTCACTCGCTGTTTATATCTATGGAATCGCTATCCGGTTGGTATCACCATTTAATGAGAAAGCTGCCAAGTGGGTAGCTGGACGCCGAAACTGGAAAAGTAAAATTCCCACTTTTGAAACCAACGAAACGGTTTTTTGGTTTCATTGTGCCTCTCTGGGTGAATTTGATATGGCCCTTCCAATTATGGATCTGCTTAAAAACAAAATGCCTGATTCTAAATTACTTGTGACCTTCTTTTCTCCTTCTGGCATGGATCATTACCATAAGCGACCGAATAAGGTGGATGAGGTGTTTTACCTTCCTGAAGATACCCGTGAAAATGCGCGGAAATTCATCTCTAGTGTGAAGCCTTCAGCCGTTTTTCTTGTGAAATATGAATTCTGGTCGAATTTTATTTTTGAACTTAACCATCAAAACATCCCCATAGTTTCGGTGTGTTCAGTTTTCCGAAAGGAACAACGTTTCTTTAGATGGTATGGCGGATTTTTCAGGAAGACACTTCGAAAGATTAACCACTTCTATGTACAAGATGATGAATCAAAGCATCAGCTCGGTACTATTGGAATTAATTCAATTTTAGTTGTAGGTGACACCCGTTACGATAAGGTTTTGGAGAAAAGCAGAAATATTGTTCCTAATTCTACCATTGAATCCTTTTTAAAAGGAGAAAAAGCATGGGTATTTGGGAGTACATGGGAGGAAGATGAGTCGATTTTGATTCCACTTATTTTGGAAAATCCAAATCAAAAAATAATTCTTGCACCTCATACTATTGGAGAACAAAAGATCAATTTGCTTTTAAAAAAACTGAATGGAAAGGCAGTCAAATATTCGGAATATAATGAAGAACAGAAACAGGTATTGATCCTTAATACAATCGGACATCTTTCAGATGCTTATTCATACGCTGAGCTGGCCTATATAGGTGGGGGCTTTTCTGGTAAATTACATAATATCCTTGAGCCATCTGTATTTGGAGTTCCGGTTATTTTTGGTCCAAAGTTTACAAAGTTTCCAGAAGCTCAGAGTTTTATAGATCTTGGCATAGGATGTTCCGTAGGTTCGTATATGGATTTAAAACAAAGCGTAGCTAGCTTGAAACAAAACTTTTCGGCAATTCATCAGCATGCACTGGAAAATGTTCAATCAAACAGTGGCGCAGCTCAACGAATTTGTGACCATTTTTTGACATCTCATTTCACTGAATGAACTCCTTTAAGGTGCTAACTAATTCAAAGAGTTGCCGTATCTTTACCCTCAGTTTTGTTGAAACAGTTTTAAGTTGATGAAAAAGATCCAAATGGTTGATCTGATCACTCAATATGAGAAGATCAAACCGGCTGTTGATTCGGCCATTCAAAATGTAATTTCAAATGCCCAGTTTATAAATGGGCCTGATGTTTCTGCATTTCAGCATGAATTAGAATCGTATCTCAAGGTAAAACATGTGATTCCATGTGCAAATGGTACGGATGCGCTTCAAATTGCATTGATGGCCCTGGGCTTAGTTCCTGGTGATGAGGTGATTACTCCTTCCTTTACATATATTGCTACTACGGAAGTAATGGCTCTTTTAGGTTTAAAACCTGTGTTTGTCGAGGTAGATAAGGAGACTTTTTGCATCGATCCTGAGAGTATTAGCAAGGCGATTACATCTAAAACCAAGGCAATTGTTCCGGTGCATTTGTATGGTCAGGCTGCCAATATGGATGCGATTATGGCGATTGCAGAAGCTCATGGACTTTTTGTTGTGGAAGATAATGCACAAGCAATTGGGTGTGACTACCATCATCAAGATGGTAGAGTTTCAAAAACAGGAACAATTGGAACCATCGGATGTACCTCTTTCTTTCCTTCGAAAAATCTTGGTTGTTATGGTGATGGGGGTGCAATTTGTACCAATGATGATGAACTCGCTTCTAGAATGCGCATGATCGCGAACCATGGCCAAAGTCAACGTTATTACCATGATGTGGTAGGGTGTAACTCACGGCTTGATACTATTCAAGCTGCTGTACTCAGGATAAAATTGAGAGAACTTGATGGCTACATTGATGCCCGCAGAAAGGCAGCATCTTACTACGACAATTATTTTTCAGCTTATTCACAGCTTAAAACACCTGTAAGAAATACGTACTCGAAACATGTGTTTCATCAATACACCCTCCAAGTAGAGGGGATTGACCGAAATGCGCTAAGCACCTTTCTGGCTGAGCGCGAAATTCCCTCTATGATCTATTATCCAGTACCTGCACACCGTCAAAAGATGTTCAGTGCTTTTGGTAGTGAAAATACAAGCTTGCCGGTTACGGATTGGCTCACAGGGCGCGTACTGTCCTTACCCATACATACTGAATTACAGGATGAACAGCTTGAATACATCTGCTCCTCAATTGCAGAGTTTTTAACCTCAAAAGCTTAGAATGAAAAAAATTGCTGTAGTCGGAACGGGTTACGTAGGTCTGGTCACAGGGACGTGCTTTTCCGAGACCGGAAACCAAGTGGTGTGTATTGACATTGATGCCAATAAAGTGGAGCGCATGCGAAACGGAGAGATTCCTATCTATGAGCCTCATCTTGACATTCTCTTTGAAAGAAATATTAAAGCCGGCAGATTGTCTTTTACCACAGATTTGAAAAGTGGAATAGAAGAGGCAGAGATTATTTTCTTGGCATTGCCAACACCACCCGGGGAAGATGGTTCAGCGGATTTGTCCTACATACTGGGTGTTGCTGACCAATTGGGAAAAATAATTGAAGGATATAAAGTAATTATCGATAAAAGTACAGTTCCTGTAGGTACTGCTGAACTTGTCCGTGAAGCTATCGCGAAGAATGCGCAGGTGGATTTTGATGTAGTATCCAATCCGGAGTTTTTGCGTGAAGGTTTCGCAGTCGATGATTTTATGAAACCTGACAGGGTTGTTATTGGTTCTTCATCCACGCGAGCAAATAAGATTATGGAGCAGTTGTACAAACCATTTGTGCGTCAAGGGAATCCGATCTTGTTTATGGATGAGAAATCGGCAGAATTAACGAAATATGCAGCAAATTCGTTTCTTGCCACAAAAATCACCTTCATGAATGAAATTGCCAATTTCTGTGAGTTGGTAGGAGCAGATGTGGACAAAGTCAGAATTGGAATTGGTTCCGACGACCGCATTGGAAAGCGATTTTTGTTTCCAGGAATCGGTTATGGTGGTTCGTGCTTTCCCAAAGATGTGCAAGCGCTGGTGAAATCAGGAAATGAGGCTGGTTTTTCATTTGAAATTCTGAAAGCTGTCATGGCAGTCAATGAAACACAAAAAACAATTCTGATTCCTAAAATAGCTAATTTCTTCCGTGGCAATTTGTCGGGTAAACACATCGCAATCTGGGGATTGGCTTTCAAGCCTGATACGGATGATATTCGTGAGGCACCAGCATTGTACATGATTGAGGAATTATTAAAGGCGGGTTGCACAGTTACAGCATTTGATCCTGAGGCTATGCCGAATGTGAAGGGTCTTTTGGGTAATAAGATCGCCTTTTCTGAAAATGAATATGATGCCCTTCGAGGTGCTGATGCCCTTGTGATTTGTACGGAATGGGGTATCTTTAGAAATCCTGACTTTGATAAGATAGCTCAATTGTTAAAAGATAAAGTGATTTTCGACGGAAGGAATCTTTTTGATTTGAGTGAAATGAATGAACGTGGTTTTTATTACGCCTCTATTGGTAGAAACATCATAAGCGATTAATGACAGAAAAGAAAAGAATATTGATTACAGGCGCTGCCGGATTTTTAGGTTCCCACCTATGCGATCGTTTCATACGAGACGGTTTTCATGTAATCGCTATGGACAACCTGATTACAGGTAGACTCAAAAATATTGAACATCTGTTCCATCTGGAAAATTTTGAGTTTTATAACCACGATGTATCAAAGTTTATTCATGTCCCGGGCAAATTAGATTTTATCCTTCATTTCGCTTCACCGGCAAGTCCGATTGATTACCTGAAAATTCCAATACAAACTTTAAAAGTCGGATCTCTGGGTGTGCACAATTGTCTAGGACTAGCCAAAGCCAAAGGTGCTCGCGTACTCATCGCTTCAACCTCTGAAGTGTATGGTGATCCAAATGTTCATCCGCAAAATGAAGATTATTGGGGAAATGTAAATCCCGTTGGTCCACGTGGTGTGTATGACGAAGCAAAACGTTTTCAAGAGGCCATCACAATGGCTTATCACAACTTTCATGGATTAGAGACTCGAATCGTTCGTATTTTTAATACCTATGGTCCTCGAATGCGTTTGAATGATGGTCGCGTCCTCCCTGCCTTTATCGGACAGGCATTGCGTGGAGAGGATCTAACTGTTTTTGGTGATGGAAGTCAGACGCGCTCTTTCTGCTATGTAGATGACTTGATTGAAGGAATCGTGAGGTTGCTGCACAGTGATTATGTGTATCCTGTTAATATTGGCAACCCAGATGAAATAAGTATTTCAGCTTTCGCAGAAGAAATAATAAAACTCACCGGAACTGCCCAGAAAGTCATCTACAAGGATTTGCCAGTTGATGATCCAAAGCAACGACGACCGGATATTTCCCGAGCGAAAGAACTTTTGGATTGGAGCCCTAAGGTTCATAGATCTAAAGGGTTGAAGATCACCTATGAATATTTTAAAAGCTTGTCCTCTGATGAGCTTATGCAAACAGATCACTATAATTTCGATAAATATATTATCCGATGAATTATTTTGCGCACGAAACAGCAGTGATTGATGAAGGTTGCACTATCGGAGAAGGCACGAAGATTTGGCATTTCTCTCACATTATGACTGATTGTCAAATTGGTTCAAAATGTAATTTAGGTCAGAACGTAGTCATTTCGCCAAATGTAATACTGGGGAACAATGTCAAGGTGCAGAACAATGTTTCGATTTATACCGGTGTAGAATGTGAAGATGATGTATTTTTGGGACCATCGATGGTGTTTACCAATGTTACCAATCCCCGAAGTGCAGTGAACAGGAGAGATCAATATGCTCGGACAAAGGTTGGCAAGGGCGCAAGTATAGGTGCGAATGCCACGATTGTATGCGGGCATGACATAGGTGCATATGCATTTATAGGGGCGGGCGCGGTTGTAACCAAAACTGTACCTGCATTTGCTCTTGTGGTTGGGAATCCAGCGAGACAAATTGGGTGGATGAGTGAATACGGCCATCGTTTGCAGTTTGACCAAAATGGACTTGCTACCTGTCCAGAAAGCGGTCAGGAATACAACTTAAGTGAAGGAATAGTAAAGAGAATAAGCTAGAATGATCAACGAAGAAAAAGTAAGATTTGCTGTTATTGGTTCCGGTCACATTGGGAAGCGACATGCCGAAATGATCCGAAGAGATGAAGAGGCGGAGTTAGTCGCTATGGTTGATGTTCGCTCCATGGAGGAATGTGATGCAACTGAGTTTTCCGTACCATTTTTCAAAACAATTGAAGAATTACTGGCATCAGGAATAGAATTCGATGTGGCCAATATCTGCACACCAAATGGATTTCACGCCTCTCAAAGCCTGGTAGCACTTGAAGCAAAGAAACATGTCGTTTGTGAAAAACCCATGGGTTTGACGAAAGACAGCTGTGAGAAAATGATATTTAAAGCATTGCAAGTTTCCAGACAAGTCTTTTGTGTTATGCAAAACCGCTATTCTCCTCCTTCACAATGGATCAAGGAAGTGGTAGATAAAGGGCTTTTGGGTGATATTTTTATGGTGCAGCTCAATTGTTACTGGAACCGAGATGACCGCTACTATAAAAAAGGAGGATGGAAGGGAACAAGCGATCTGGACGGAGGGACATTATTCACTCAGTTTTCCCATTTTATTGATATCATGTATTGGTTGTTTGGGGACATTGACAATATACAGGGTAAGTTTGCCGATTTTACACACAAGGATTCGACTGATTTTGAAGATTCAGGGTTTGTGAGCTTTGACTTCATCAATGGAGGAATGGGTTGTATCAACTATTCTACCGCGGTAGCGAATCAAAACCTTGAAAGTTCTATTACAATAATCGGATCGAAAGGAAGTGTCAAAATAGGTGGACAGTACATGAATGAAGTGGAGGTATGTAATATTACTGATTACATCATGCCAGAATTGGCTCCTACCAATCCAGGAAATGATTACGGTGCTTATAAAGGTTCTGCAGCGAACCATAACTATGTCATCCGCAATGTGATAGATACACTTAAAGGAAGAACATCAGCCACGACCAATGCGCTCGAAGGATTGAAAGTTGTGGAGATTATTGAAAGAATTTACAAAGTAAGAAATGAGCAGCTCCATTTATAACAGCCTATTAAATAAAGAGGCGAAACTTGCCGTAATAGGTTTGGGCTATGTCGGTTTACCGATTGCACTAGAATTTGCCAGAAAGATTAAAGTAGTAGGGTTTGACATCAATTCAGAGCGTATAGACCTAATGAAGCAACACATCGATCCGAGTAATGAATTGGAATCAGTTGCATTTGAAGGCTGTGACATTTCTTTTACTGCCGAAATTTCTGATTTAAAGGATGTGCAGTTTTTCATTGTGGCAGTCCCGACACCGATTGACGATTCAAATTTGCCCAATCTTAAACCGTTGCTTGGCGCTACGTCAACAGTTGGGAAAGTTCTGAAAAAAGGTGACTTTGTGGTGTTTGAATCTACAGTATATCCCGGTTGTACCGAGGAAGATTGTATTCCAGTGCTAGAAGCAGAATCAGGGCTAAAATTTAAAGATGATTTTAAGGTTGGGTATTCACCTGAACGCATCAACCCGGGAGACAAAGAACATACACTCCAGAATGTGGTCAAAGTTGTTTCTGGTTGCTGTGAACAATCACTGGATGAAATAGCAAAAGTGTATGAACTTGTTGTGTCTGCAGGTGTCCACAGAGCTTCTTCAATCAAGGTTGCCGAGGCAGCTAAAATTATTGAAAACACTCAACGAGATGTGAATATCGCCTTGATTAATGAATTATCAATCATATTCAATAAGTTAAAGATCAACACCTTTGATGTTCTTGAGGCAGCAGGAACCAAATGGAATTTCTTGAAGTTTAGTCCCGGATTGGTAGGAGGACATTGCATCGGCGTCGATCCATATTATCTCACCCACAAAGCACAGCAAGCTGGTTACCATTCAAAAGTTATCACGAGTGGCCGATATGTCAATGACTCAATGGGTTTTTATATTGGAAAACAAACTGTTAAAAAAATCATTGCACAAGGGAAGCACATTCAGGATGCCAAAGTTCTTGTAATGGGAGCAACGTTTAAAGAAGATGTAAGCGATATCCGAAATTCCAAAGTGATCGACGTTGTGAATGAACTCACTTCATTTCAAGTACATGTTGATTTAGTTGATCCGCATGCTTCCTCTGAAGAAATGAAACATGAATACGGGGTTGGTCTTGTGACTGAACCAGCCAAAGATTATGATGCAATCATCGTTGCAGTCAATCATAGGGAATATAAATCCATGAATGAAGAGGACTTTAAAAGCTTACTAAAAAATGGCCAAGGAGTTTTTGTAGATGTAAAAGGTATTTTTAAAGACAAGATTAAGGAACTGGAATATTGGTCCCTTTAGTTACAACTTCTGCGAGAATGAATTTTGAAAAAAGTATATTGATCACAGGTGGTGCCGGTTTCATAGGTTCTCATGTGGTTCGCCTTTTTGTTAAAAAATACCCTTCTTACCGGATTGTTAATTTTGATAAGTTGACTTATGCAGGGAATCTGGAGAACTTGAAGGACGTCGATATCGCTGAAAATTATGTATTTTACAAGGGAGATATCGTATCAGCTGAGGATGTTAAAGATGTATTTGATCAGTATGACATATCGGATGTAATCCATTTAGCTGCAGAGTCTCATGTAGATCGTTCGATCGAAGGCCCCATGGATTTTGTTATGACAAATGTGGTTGGAACGGTAAACCTTCTACAACAGGCAAGATCAAGTTGGAAGGAAGAAAAAGATCATGTATTTCACCATGTTTCGACAGATGAGGTATACGGAAGTTTAGCTGAAGAAGGATTCTTTACAGAACAGACTCCGTATGATCCAAGGAGCCCATATTCTGCCTCAAAAGCATCATCGGACCATTTTGTATCGGCATTCCACCATACATATGGATTGCCAGTTAAAATGTCCAATTGTTCAAATAATTACGGAAGCCATCATTTTCCTGAAAAATTGATTCCTTTGATGATCCACAACATCATTCAGAAAAAACCATTACCTGTTTATGGTAAAGGGGAGAATGTACGTGACTGGCTTTGGGTTGAAGATCATGCCAGGGCAATTGATGTAATATTTCACAACGGAAAAGTAGGGGAGTCCTATAATGTAGGAGGCTTGAATGAGTGGACTAATATTGACTTGGTTCGGTATTTATGTCGACTTATGGATCGGAAATTAAATAGAGTAGAAGGAGAATCTGAAGTACTTATCACTTATGTTACCGATCGTAAAGGGCACGATCTGCGTTATGCGATAGACGCGACTAAACTCGAAACGGAATTAGGCTGGAGACCGTCGATCACCTTCGAGGAAGGCTTAGAAAATACAGTGGATTGGTATCTTGAGAATCAGGAGTGGGTGGAGATGGTTACCAGTGGAGATTACAAGTCATATTATTCTAAAATGTATTCTAACAGATAGATGAGCCTTTTCGAAAGACTTTTTAAAAAGAAACTTGATCCTTTTGAGTTGTCGGATCTAAAGGTCGACATCCATAGTCATTTAATTCCCGGAATTGACGACGGATCAAGAACAATGGATGAAAGCATTGCTATGCTTGCCAAATTTGAAAGTCTCGGCTACCTGAAGGTGATTACTACTCCACATATTATGAGTGAGGTGTATCCAAACAATTCAGAACGTATTCTTGAGGGACTGGAAGATGTTCGTGAAAACGCTCAAAAATTAGGACTTAAGATTTCAATTGAGGCAGCTGCTGAGTATTACTTTGACGAAACGCTTGAGTTTAGAGTAAAGGAAAAGAATTTCATGACGTTCGGAGAAAATTACGTGTTGGTGGAATTTGCCTTTCACAATGCTCCTATGTTTGAGGAACGTTTGTTTTTCGAAATGCAGATGGCAGGGTATAAACCTGTTTTAGCTCATTTTGAGCGTTATATGTACTATTTGGGTTCTGTAGATAAAGCTGCTGAATACAAAGAAAAAGGTGTCTGTATACAAATGAACCTGAATTCATTGACGGGCCATTATGGGCTAGAGGTTAAAAAACAAGCCGAACGATTAATTGACTCCGGCTTAATTGATTTTGTTGGAACGGATTGTCACCGAATGGATCATCTCATGCTTCTGGAAAATAACCTTTCCAATCCATACATGCACAAGTTAAAAGAGCTTCCTCTTCGGAATCGCTTACTCTGAGATAGATCTTGCTGCGTATGTAATTTCGTCGACTACTTCTGGGTTCAACAAAGTAGAGGTGTCTCCAAAATTCGTGAAATCTCCTTCTGCAATTTTTCTGAGAATGCGTCGCATAATTTTCCCGGATCGTGTTTTGGGTAAACCGCTAACAAAAACCATTTTATCCAATTTGGCAATTGGTCCGATATGATCGGATATATGCTTGTTTATTTCCGCAAAAAGTCGTTTTTCATCTTCTGGATTTACCAGTTCTCTTAAGATGATAAATCCAAAAAGTGCGTTTCCTTTGATGTCGTGGGGATACCCCACCAGGGCTGATTCAGCAACAGACGGATGCTCGTTGATCGCATCTTCAATAGGGGCAGTTCCAAGATTATGCCCGGATACTATCACGATGTCATCCACACGTCCAGTTATTCTGTAATTTCCTGTTTCATCTCTCAATGCCCCATCACCTGTAAAATAGTACCCTGGGTAGGTGCTGAAATAGGTCTCTTTATATCTTTGATGATCTCCCCAAATGGTTCGGGCGATAGAGGGCCAAGGAAATGATAGACAAAGGTTTCCTGAAACTCCGTTCCCTTCAATTGGTTGTTTATGATCGTCCATAAGTACGGTTCGAACACCGGGAAGAGGGAGCGTCGCAAATGCCGGCTTGGTTGAAGTTATTCCTGCTAAAGGAGCAATAAGTATTCCTCCGGTTTCAGTTTGCCACCATGTATCGACGATTGGACAGCGGTTCTGTCCGATATGTGTATGGTACCAATGCCATGCTTCCTCATTGATGGGTTCTCCAACAGATCCCAGGATCTTAAGTGAGGATAGGTCATGAGGTTGAATCCAGTCCAAAGATTCTTTTGCCAATGAACGAATTGCCGTTGGTGCCGTATATAAATGAGTAATCTTGTGTTTTGCTATGATTTCCCAAAACCGACCGAAATCCGGATACGAAGGAATTCCTTCAAACAGAACAGTTGTGGCACCATTTAACAATGCCCCATACAAAAGGTAGGAGTGTCCTGTAATCCAGCCTATGTCCGCAGTACACCAAAAAATATCATTTTCTTTATATTGAAAAACATTTTTAAAGGTATATCCGGTGTACACCATGTATCCTCCACACGTGTGTACCATCCCTTTTGGTTTGCCTGTTGAACCAGATGTGTATAAGATGAATAAAGGATCTTCTGCATCCATTGGTTCGGGTTCAAAAGTGTCACCCGCATGTTGCAACATTTCCGATGCTTCAATGTCAAATCCCTCGTTTATTTTTATTGGATCTCCGGTTCGACGAAAAATCAGTGATTGTTTAACAGATGGACACGTCTTTAGGGCTTCATCTACAATCTTTTTCAGCTCAACAGTTTTATTACCTCTAAAACCACCATCTGAAGTAATGACTAAATTGCACTCCGCATCTTGAATTCTTGCAGCAACTGCCGATGAGGAGAATCCGGCAAAAACAACTGAGTGGATTGCTCCAATTCGGGCACAAGCCAACACGGATATCGCTAGTTCAGGTATCATTGGAAGATAAATGCACACGCGGTCACCTTTTTCAATTCCAAGTGATTTAAGGACATTGGCCATTTTGTTAACACGACGAAACAACTCGTTGTAGGTGATGTGAACAGCCGCCTCATTCGGGTCGTTCGGCTCAAAAAGTAGGGCTGTTTTCTCTCCTTTATCGGCAAGATGTCGGTCGATTGCATTAATGGTTATATTTAGCCTTCCTCCGTCAAACCATTTGAAACGGGCTTCAGCCATGTCGAAGTCAAGTGTGTTCTTCCAAGGTGAATTCCAAACATAGTTGGAAGCAATTTCGTCCCAAAATGCGGCAGGGTTTTGAATGGATTTTTTGTAAGTATCCAGATATCCTTCGAAATCAGTAATGTTGAAGTTCATCGTTGAGAAATTGTGCGTCGAAATTTAAAAATAAATAGGAACAGCAGAGAGTTTTCCATTGCTTAATTTGAAAGCTGGAAAAGGAATTTTAAGATAGTTGAATTGTTTCAATACCTTTTTCCAGAAAGGCTTCCTAACGGGTATCCTGCTGAAATCAATATCCATGGAGAGGAGCCACTCACGCTTTGCGGTGTAAATTGTTCCGTCACTGTGTGTAAAACTGTCTGTATCTCCTTTTAATTTGGCATCAGCACTGTACCCAAAAGAAAAACAGATCCATTTGGGGAAAGTTGATTCTCGCAACCTTAAAAAGGGATTAAAGCTGACCCAGTATGTCTGTCCGTTGTAATCCTTCAGCAGTCGCTCTCCGAAAGATGATCCGAGAGTTTCTGGTCTGAGTTTAGCATATGGACTGGGAGCATATGAGAATTTTGGCAAAAACCACTGCTCACCGAGCAAAAGCTCTTGAGAGGTAAAGAGACTTGTTCCTAATACATTGTATCCGAAATCATGCAGGGAAAACCCCCAGTTTTTAGAGAGTCCGTCAAAAATCTCCAAGGTGGTTTGGTATCCGATTGAAACACCTGATGCAATCCATACAGCACGTGTAGACTTAATTCCGCTCCATTCAAAAATGTCTTGAGTGAGTTGCGAAATCTGATAGGACGTGTAAGCGTGTCCTGCTTTGTCCATGTGAAGCCAAAAGTTGCCGTCATTAAAAAAATGAAAACGTGATTGCTCTTCCTTCGAATACCACACTCCCCAGAGTGCTCCCATGCTTCCTGCCCATGCCAGACCAATTCCAGATCCCGCGACTACTTTTCGCGATTTTAATGAATCTATTGGAAGGCGTTCGTTTGCAGAGCTGATCGCACTAGAAACCATGAATACAATAAAAAAGAGCTTAATCCTCAGCATTCGTTCGAAATTAATCACAATGTCCATTCATTCGACATTAAAAATAAAATACCGTTGTTTTCGTTGAAGGATAAAATCGTATTTTCGGTTTCTACTTCAATTAATTTTCACTATCACTATGAACAAGATCAGAAAGGATTGGAATGACATCAAAATAAATGACAGCTGGGCGATCTTCAAGATCATGTCTGAATTTGTCGAAGGGTATGAACGCATGGCAAAGATTGGTCCTTGTATCAGTGTTTTTGGCTCTGCACGGACCAGACCTGACAATAAGTATTATCAAATCGGAGTTGAGGTATCTGAATTACTGGCGGAAGCCGGATATGGCGTGATTACGGGAGGTGGTCCTGGAATAATGGAGGCTGGCAACAAAGGCGCACAACAAGGTGGAGGAAAATCCGTAGGGTTGAACATTGATTTGCCATTTGAACAAAATCACAATCCCTTTATAGATCCGGAACATAACTTAGAGTTTGATTACTTTTTCGTTCGAAAAGTAATGTTTGTAAAGTACGCTCAAGGATTTGTTGTCCTTCCCGGAGGTTTTGGAACCATGGATGAGCTATTTGAAGCGTTGACGCTCATTCAGACGAAAAAAATCAGCCACCGACCTGTTCACAACAGTCGATACAGCAAAAGAAGCTTTTCAATTCATCGATGATTTTTACAAGTCACATGAGCTGTCTCCAAACTTTTAACACAGGGTCATTCAAAGCAGCTTATTTTCTATATTTGCCAAACATTAGTTGAAGGATGGAATGGTTCAATAAGGTCAAGATGTTCGTTTGGAGCAAACATTTTCTGAAGCACTTCGGATTGGTTGTTCTTGCGTACTTGCTTATAATTTTAATAACCGTTTTTTATTTGGATGCCCTCACGAACCATGGTGAACGAATAGAGGTTCCAAACTTTGTTGGGAACAATGTCAATGCTGTTAAAAGTCAGATCGAAGAATTGGGTTTGCAATATGAAGTTCTTGATTCAGTCTATGCTCCAGACAAACCTGAAGGAACGATACTTGAACAAAATCCAGAACCCACCGCTGCTTCAATGGTGGGTGTAAAGGAGGGCAGAATTATTCGATTCACGGTTTCTAAGAAAACGAATCTGGTGGAAATGCCTAGCTTGGTGGATAAGTCTGAACGATTTGCAAAGAGTATCCTTGAAAATCGTGGGTTGAAGTACCGTATCGAATACCGACCCACAAATGAAGCAGATAATGCCGTGCTTGAACAGCGTTACAAAGGTCGAGTAGTGAAGGAAGGGGAAAATGTTCCGGTTGGTGCAACAATTTTGCTGGTAGTGGGTAAAAATGATGCCGGAGTACCTGTCGAAATTCCTAATTTATATGGACTAACACTTGCAGAAGCCAGTGCCTTGCTAATGCAGGTAGGAGAATTTCAATTCGTTACAGTGTGTCCAGATTGCATTACCTCTGAAGATTCTCTTGCGGCACGCATCGAGTCCCAAACACCGGAGTTCTTGGAGGGTATTACCATTCCTTCGAAATCTACCATCACGGTCTACGCGACGAAAGAATTCAGTGGACTTCAAGAGTAATTCACACAAAGAAATGAGAATACTCACCCTTTTAAGTTTGATCCTTTTATCGCGCTTTGTTGTTTTGGCGCAAGGCGAGGAGCTTGGTCCACTCATGCAAAATCCGGATCTCTTGGGCACGAAAAAGGCATCCTTAAAATCGGGAAACCTTACGTTTGATAGTACTTTCATTTATGTATCAGATACACTTCAACTGCCTCTATTCGATGAATTCACCAACAATCATTTTCAGGTGTATTCAACTGATTACTCAGCCACAGGTGTAACTTCCGTTAAAAAATATCGCATTCTTGAGGATGTCACTTTGTTACCTATCAATAACCAGCTAAGATTGACCGGACAGGCGACTTTTCGTCGTTCGTACGATTTGGTTTCCTCCACTTTTGTGGATCAAACATTTGAACCTACTTCTTATCAGGTTGGAGATCTAGCTTCTTATCCTGTGGTTTATTCCACCACGGATTTGTATCCTCCCTACTATATTTATGACACCATAGGTGCACCTGATGTTTCAGATACAGTGTGGATCACTGATCCTGAATTTTATCAGGATTCTGCTACACAATTCTTTATGCCCTTGTCTGATCCAAATGCATTTTGGTTAGATGACAGAGCATATCACAATTATCGTTATGCTGTCAATCCAAGATCTTTGGGTGTGGTAACCTTTGATGGTCTGGATTCCGATGGCTATCCTTATGCCATTGGAACAAGCATTACCAATTGGGCCGATGCACTTACGTCCAAGCCATTGGACTTGTTTCCATACAATGCCGGAGACTCTGTCTATTTCAGCTTCCTTTATCAGGCGGAAGGATTTGGAGATGTTCCTGAGCCTTCTGATTCCTTGATTCTTGAATTCTATGCAAAGGATTTGGATCAATGGTTCCGAGTTTGGGGAGATTCAGGACAAGTATCAAGTGAATTCAAGGTTGGGCATATTCGATTGAACGAGGCAAAATATTTTAAAAAAGGATTTCAGTTCCGTTTCAGGAATTACGGTGCCCTTTCAGGTAGTCTCGATCATTTTCATATAGATTATGTTCATCTCAGAACACTATCAGGATATCAGGATACCCTGTTCAAGGATTTCGCGTTTTCCTATCCTGTGGGTAGCTTGCTTAAAACATACACTTCTGTTCCCTGGGATCATTTCAAAAACAATTCTGCAAGTAAAATGAATGATCAGCTGGAAATTACTGTTCACAATGGCAGTAATCTAACTGAGAACAATCAAAATGGTGCAGTGCAGGTTTCTTACACTGGGGTACCGGAAGGTAATTTTACGTTGGTTGCCCAAACTCTCTCAGGTGGTAATATCAATTATGATCCAAGAACCACATATACCTCCTACCATGATTTATCCGGGGGCTATGTATTCGATATTTCTAAACCCGGTCTTCAGCAGGAATTTGAGATTGTAGCCTCCGCTTCTGCTCAATTTCCCAATCTGGCGATTAACGATGTTTCGGAGAATGTGCAGGTGTTCTCCAATTATTACAGCTATGATGACGGCACCGCTGAGGCTGCTTATGGTCCCACTGGTCCACAAGCGAGGCTTGCTATAAAATATGTTGCCTATGAAGAAGATTCACTTCTTGGCTTGAAGATCCATTTTGTACCTTCCGTGAACGATGTAAGTGGCAACCTCTTCTTATTGACTGTTTGGGAAAGTAATGGAGGTCTACCCGGTAACATTCTATATGAAGACGATGTTTTTTTTCCTAGGAATCCTGTGTATGCCGACGAACGTAATGCGTTCATAAATTATTATTTCAAAGACACGATGAAGGTAGCCGTTGGAACAGAATTTTTTGTCGGATGGCGTCAGTTTGATCCCGAACGTTTGAACGTAGGACTGGATAGAAATCAGGATAACTCTGACAAGACCTATTACAGCGTGGATAATGGAATTTCATGGAATCAATCGTTGATTCCTGGTTCGGTGATGGTCAGGCCTATTTTTTCAACGTCACTCGATCCTACGCTGGATATTCCAGATAATCGCCATAATTTTAAGGTGGAGGTTTACCCCAATCCTTCAAATGACCTTGTGACAATTCGCGGGTTTGAAGGTGAATTTTCTGGAGCCCAATTGTTTAGTACAACAGGAGCCTCTGTGATGAAAATCGATCAAAGCACATTTTCTGTTACTGGAATTGAATCAGGAATGTATATTTTGAAATTGAACGGTTCTTCTATAATTCATCGCTTGATTATCAGATGACAAAGGAGGTCCATGATGACTCCGAACACGAGGAGGAAGAGCTTTTCGAGCATTACCGATTCAAAGCCGATCCGGGACAGGAAGTCATTCGCATAGATAAGTTCCTATTAGACAGGCTCCCAAATACTTCACGAAATAAGATTCAGGTAGCGGCAAAGAACGGAAACGTTGTTGTAAATGATCATAAGGTCAAACAAAATTATAAGGTCAAACCTGGAGATGTTGTTGCGATCGTTTTGCCTTATCCGGTGCGTGAATTGGAGCTTATTCCACAGAATATCCCATTGGATATTGTGTACGAGGACGATACACTCATCGTAGTCAATAAACCGGCTGACATGGTTGTACATCCCGGCTATGGAAACTATTCAGGTACACTCGTCAATGCCTTGGTGTATCATTTTCAGAACCTTCCAGAGCGAATGTCTGATTATTTCGGCCGACCTGGATTGGTTCATCGAATCGATAAACATACTACAGGATTGTTGGTAATTGCCAAGACGGAAACGGCTTTGACGGATCTTGCAGGTCAATTTTATGAGAGAACTACGGAACGCTTGTATCATGCTCTCGTTTGGGGAGATCTCAACACAGATGGTACTGTAATCGGGAATCTTGGCAGATCCCTTACGAACAGGAAGCAAATGGTCGTTTTTGAGGATGGCATTCATGGCAAGCATGCCGTGACTCATTATAGAGTTTTGAAACGTTATGGTCTGGTAACACTTATTGAGTGCAAGTTGGAAACTGGTCGAACCCATCAGATTCGAGCGCATTTAAAACACATCGGGCATCCTTTGTTTCATGATTTGGAATACGGTGGAGATAAAGTTGTTAAAGGAACAAGAAGTTCATCCTATATCCGATTCATTGAGAATTGCTTTTCACTGACCCATGGTCAGGCATTACATGCCAAAACACTTGGGTTTAAACATCCCGAGTCCGGGAAAATGATACGCTTCGATTCAGAGCTTCCTGAGGGATTCAAATTGCTTCTTGAAAAGTGGGATCGTTATGTCTCAGAATAATTTTCCTTGAGAAAAAATCTTGTTTTATAAAATAATTGCTGATAATCGTTAACTTTAGAGCCTTGATGAATTTAGATGTCATCACTTGATTAGTAATTTAATTCTTTAAGTGTCAAGATGAACCACAAATTGCTTTTGCTTTCAATCCTCGTAGGGTCAGCATTTTTCACCTTTGGACAGAACAAATACGTTGCTGAAGCTGAATTGTATTTTAACAGCGAAAAATATTGTGAAGGTGCTGAAAAATGCAGTATAGCCTATACAAAATTGAGTAACAAAGGAAATCAGGCTAAAAAATTAAAGGGTGAAATGGCCTATAAAACGGCTGAATGTTACCGACTTACCGACCGATTTAAAGAAGCAAATGAGTGGTATGAAAGGACATTCCTCTTAGATTATCAGCAGGTGAAACCCGAAGTTTTATATTACAATGGTGAAATGCTACGAATGATGGGCGACTTTGAAAAAGCTCAAAAAAATTACGAAGATTATAAGTTGCTCGTACCCTCGGATGTGAGAGCTGAAGTTGGCATTCAATCTTGCAAAGACAGCAAGTCTTTTATCGCAAATAAAACAAGACACATCATTGTGAATCAGTCAGCTATCAACAGAAAAGAGTTCGATATGGCTCCAATGTTTGGTGATGGCAAGGAGTCTCAGTTATATTTCGGATCGAGCAGAGCAGGAAGTACAGGAAACACTATCGATCCAATTTCTTGTGAGAACTACATGGATATTTGGGTTTCTGACATGGATAAAAAAGGAAACTGGGGTGAGCCGCGCCTAGCTGATGCATCAGGACGCATTAATACAGAGGCACATGAAGGTACCGTTTGTTTTGATGGCAGAGGAAAAACAATGTTTTTTACGCGTTGTCCTAACATGAAGAAACAAAACCTTGGATGTGATATCTGGATGTCGGTATCAGAAGGAAAAGGAGAATGGGGAGATCCTCAGAAACTCAACCTTAAAAATGGAGTTGATTCTATCACAGTTGGTCACCCATGTGTGAGCGATGATGGGAAGTTTCTTGTATTTGTATCTGATATGCCAGGAGGATTAGGAGGCCGTGACCTATGGTGGTCGAGTTATGATAAAAAGAATAATGTATGGTCCGCACCAAAAAACCTTGGTCCTGAAGTAAATACATCTGGAAATGAGTTGTTTCCTACATTTGGAAAAGATGGTAGTTTATATTTCGCAACGGATGGTTTGCCAGGTCTTGGAGGTTTGGACATGTTCAAAGCTTCCAGAGTAGGTGAAGAGATGAAATGGGAAAATCCAAAAAATTTGGGGTATCCCATCAATTCAGAAAACAATGATTACAGCTTATATGAGGTGTCTCCGAAAAAAGGCTACTTTACCTCTGAGCGCAAGGATCCAAACGGAAAATTCAATCCGGATATTTACATGTATGAGCTGCCACCAAATCTTTACGATTTGAAAGTCATTGTAAGTGAGTTAGGAAATAAGGCGGTAAAAATTGAGGGAGTAAAAGTTGTTGTGAAGGCAACGGATGGTGCAACGTGGGAAGGTAAAACCAACAAAGCAGGAACTGTATTTTGGGACAAAAAGCCTTCTGCTGATCGATACGTGAACGAGGAATTATCGTATAATATTACTATTTCGAAAGATGGTTACCATGAAGACAAAAAGGGTTCTCAGTTTACCACTGTTGGAATCAATTATGATCAAAGCTTCGTGATTGAAATGGCATTGTTGCCTAAAAAGCCAATTCGTCTTCCAGAGGTTCGTTATCCGTTTGATCAATGGTCGCTTCTCTCTGATTCAACAATCAATTCTCCAGACTCTTTGTTGTTCGTGTACAACTTATTACAAGAGTATCCGGGGATGGTTCTTGAGTTGAGCTCCCATACCGATTCAAGGGGTAAGAACGATGCGAACCAGAGACTTTCAGAAAATCGTGCTCGTGCATGTTACAAGTATCTTGTTGAGCAAAAGGGTGTTGATCCAAGAAGAATTGTTCCTGTTGGTAAAGGCGAGGTTGAACCTAGAACGGTGTACAAAAAAGGAGAAGAGTATTTCGCCTCTCAACCTACAGATATGACAGGTGTTGAGGTTATTGTTCTTAGGGAAGAATACATTAATCAATTTAAGAAATCTAATCCAAAATTGTTCGAAACTCTTCATCAGCTGAATCGTCGAACGGAGGGTCGTGTTATTACACTTGAGTTCGACCCGGCTACCGCTCCTGCAGCGAATCCGGAGTTACTGAAATATGTGAAATACAAATAATATAAAAAAAACATGTTAGATGAAGCGTTGGGCAACCAACGCTTTTTTTGTATCTTAAAGTAATGAGAGAAACACAACTTCATTACTTGTGGGAGCGAATGCTATTACCATCAAAGAATCTTTACACAACAGGTAAAGAAAAGATTCAAATCATCTCCAGAGGAGTATACAATCAACATTCCGGTGGACCGGATTTTGAAGAAGCACGTTTGAAAATCGGTGAGCTTGAATGGTACGGTTCGGTAGAAATGCATATCAAGTCCAGTGATTGGATCAAGCATGGCCATAGCTCAGATCCGCTGTACAAGAATGTAATTCTTCATGTTGTTTACACGCATGATCTCCCGGTTGAACATGAGGTCTCTTTCATACCTACCATCAGAATTTCAGATTATCTCTCAGTAAACTTTATTTCTATGTTAGGAGTTAAACCCGTATTTTCTAGAGAAATTCTCTGCAAGCAGTCTTTAGGATTTGTTTCAACGATAGAATTAGCATTTTTCAAAGAAGAACTTGTATTCCGCAGATTGGTCCAAAAAACGACGCGGTTTGCTGATTTGAATTCACCTCAAGAGGTTCTTTATAGTCTAATCTCCGAATCATTTGGTAGAAAAGTGAATAAGTTGCCATTTCAAGAGCTTCAGAACAAGCTTCCTTTTGAAAAATTACAAAACCTCTCTACTGCAGAACGTTTTTCGAGGATACGGGCACTTACAGACTGTGCTGATAATGAGGTAACTTCATCAATCTGGAAAAGAAAGGGGCACTATCCCAAGGGCTTTCCTTTGATTCGGATTTTTCAATATTCAATTTTCATTTCTGAATACGACTTCAATTATCAATTTGTCTATTTAAGTGCTCATGAGATTTTAAAGTATTTGATTCAAATGTTAAGGCGAAAATCTGAGTTCCTTCTCAAGATGGGAATCACGCCACTATCGTATGATCTCGCTGAGAGCATTATCGTCAATGCGTTTGTTCCTTTTATTTTTTGGTATGGTCAACAAATTGAGTCAGATGTCATCATGGAAAAGGCCTTCGAAGTTCTTCGAATAGTTCGACCGGAAAAGAATTCCATTACAGAATCATGGCGTAAAACACCATTAAAGCTCACAAATGCTTTCGATACGCAAGCATATATCATGATTTATAACGAATATTGTAAATTCAAACGTTGTAGTGAATGTCGCATAGGTAGCACTCTTTTGGGTAAATGAAAATAATACAGAAAATAGCCTTCTTCTTTGAAATGCGCTCGTTTGGCGTCTGCTCTTGGTGGGCCAATAAACTTGGAATAGACATTTCGAAAGTGCGCCTGGGTTTTATCTATGCATCATGTATTGCACTTGGATCGCCGTTGATTTTATATTTGGCCATGGCGTGGATCTTGGAGCACAAACACTATTTTAAGTTTCAACGACGAAGACGCACGACTATTTGGGAGCTTTGAAAATGTGGAGAAATTTTAAAATATTTCGAAAGATCTATTTCTTTTTATTTCTGATGGTGCTTGTAATCAGTTTGGGCACTGTTGGTTACATGCTCATCGAAGGTTGGGGAGTGTTTGACGCATTTTACATGACAATCATTACCATGTCGACGGTTGGATTTGGTGAGGTTCACCCACTTTCAGATGTCGGAAGATTGTTTACGGCATTTCTCCTTATCACCTGCTTTGGTATCTTTGCATATACTATTTCATCTTTGACGAATTACGTCGTGGGTGGGGAATACAGGGCAAATTTGCGAACATCTAAATTAATGCGAGTAATGAAAACGATGGAAGATCACATAATTATATGCGGGTTTGGAAGGGTTGGCAAACAAGTCGCGCAGGATCTGGAGTTGTACAAGCTCCCTTATGTAGTGATTGAGAATGATCCTGAGATTATTAAGGAATTTGAAAATCAAGGGCATAAGTTATTTGTTAAGGGAGATGCAACCAAAGACGGTGTTCTCTTCAGAGCCAACTTAATGAAAGCCAAAGGTGTCGTCACATGTCTCCCAAAAGATGCAGACAATGTTTATGTCGTTTTAGCTGCCCGTGAGGGAAATTCCTCATTAAATATTGTAGCACGGGCTTCACAAACTTCTGCGTTATCTAAGCTTAAACTTGCTGGAGCTGATCACGTTATTATGCCAGATTCTATTGGCGGTTCGCATATGGCGGCTTTGATCAGTAATCCCGATGTCATCGAATTTATGGATGCCATTAAAGTTCAAGGATTTTCGGGTGTCAACATTGAGTCCATAAAATTTAATGAATTGCCAGCTGAATTTCAAAATAAGACTATCGGACAACTTGAGGCAAAAAGGATTACTGGAGTGACAATAGTTGGATTTAAAACTCCAGAAGGACAGTACATTATAAATCCTGATTTTGAAACCGAAGTTGTGCCAAATTCCACGCTTTTTGTGTTAGGTTCGGCAGAGCAGATTCAAAAGTTGAATTCACTTTTTGGAATTAACCACTGATATGCGGATTCTAATAACTGGTTCTAACGGATTATTAGGGCAAAAGATCGTTGCTCAATGTTTGAAAAGGAAACATACGTTTCTAGCAACATCGAAAGGAATCAATAGGAACCCGGAATGTCCCAACTCTTATTTTGAAGAATTAGACATTTGTGATCAGCTCGCAATTGAGGCTGTGTTCAATCAATTCCGACCTACACATGTTATCCATACAGCCGCACTTACAAACGTAGACTACTGTGAGCTCAACGTAGAGGAGTGTCAGGAAGTAAATGTAAATGCTGTTGAAAAGCTGTTCTTTGCATGCTTGAGAGAAAACATACATTTTTGTTTGCTCTCAACAGATTTTGTTTTTGACGGACTTAAAGGCAATTATTCTGAAACGGATGAGGTAGGTCCGTTAAGTGTTTATGCCCGATCTAAGGTAGATGCGGAAAAAATACTCTTATCAAGCTCAATTGAGAACTGGTCGATCGTAAGAACAATCATCGTGTATGGATCGGGGAATAATTTATCGCGGTCGAATATTGTTCTATGGGCAAGGGAATCGCTTCGGGATGGCAAGGAACTAAATATAGTGGATGACCAGTTTAGAGCACCCACATTTGCAGATGATCTGGCATGGGCGTGTTTGGAAATTTGCAGGCGTGACAAAATGGGCATTTTTCACATTTCCGGTCCCCAAACCATGTCTGTTTTTGAACTCGTTAAGCGTATTGCAGATTATTATGGATACAATACTCAAAATCTATTTCCGAGTAAAAGCGCAACCTTAAATCAGCCTGCAAAACGCCCCCCAAGAACTGGATTTGATTTATCAAAAGCAAGAAAGGAACTCGGCTATGAACCTCAAACGCTCGAGGAAACGTTGGATTTATTCTGAATTCGAACAAGTCGTTTACTTATTGCATAAAAAATATATCTTTACTCTTTAATTCAAAAACTAATCTATGTCCATCTGGAGAAAAAAATCTTTGGTAGATTTATTATCACAGGCTGAAAACAGTCAAATGAAACGAACACTTGGAGTTTGGAGTCTAATTGCACTAGGTATTGGGGCAATAATAGGCGCAGGACTATTCGTGAGAACGGCTGCCGCTGCCTCTGAAGCAGCAGGTTCAGGAGTTACAATTTCATTTGTAATTGCTGCTATTGGTTGTGCTTTTGCAGGATTGTGTTATGCTGAATTTGCATCTATGATTCCAATATCTGGTAGTGCTTATGCCTATTCATTTGTGACAATGGGAGAATTAGTTGCTTGGATTATCGGCTGGGCATTAATCATGGAATATGCACTTGGTGCAGCAACGGTTTCAATTGCATGGAGCGAATACCTCAACAATTTATTAGGGAATGCAATACCTTATGAATGGTGTCATTCACCATTTGAAAAAATGTATCAAGTACCTAGCGAAATTATCGCCAAAATTAAAGCACTTCCTGGTCATTGGGAGGGAATCGGTAAAGGAATATTAAGTCAGGCGCAGTACGATAATTTACCTCAGTCTCTGGCAAGTAACGTAAATATTACATCAGGAATTATAAATGCACCCGCGTTGATTATTTTATTGTTATTGACAATGCTTTTAATCCGAGGCACTAAAGAATCTGCGATAGTTAATGCTATAATTGTTTTTGTAAAAGTGGCAATTGTTTTAGTTTTTATATTTATTGGTTGGCAATTTATTAAGCCGGAAAATCATACCCCATATCTTATTCCTGAAGGTACTTTTGGTCATGATGGTTTTTTCAAATGGGGATGGGGAGGAGTACTAGGAGGTGCTGGAATAGTGTTCTTTGCATTCATTGGTTTCGATGCTGTTAGTACCACAGCTCAGGAGGCAAAAAATCCAAAAAGAGACATGCCTATTGGAATTTTAGGCTCTTTGGCTATTTGTACAGTTCTATATATACTATTTGGTCATGTTTTGACCGGGGTGGCCCATTGGGGTGAATTCGCAACAGCCGGAAAAGAGGCTTCTGTTTCATATGCGATAAAAAATTACATGGTAGGATATGAATGGCTTGGTACAAGTGTTACTTTGGCTATTTTAGCAGGTTTTTCCTCTGTTATACTTGTGATGTTGATGGGTCAAAGTCGTGTTTTCTTTTCAATGAGTCAAGACGGATTAATACCTTCTGCATTCGGAAAGTTGCACGCTAAATATCAGACACCCTATATTGCTAACTGGTTGCT
>JAJTDX010000125.1 GCA_021298235.1 Cryomorphaceae bacterium
TACACCGGCATTCTTCATGAGAATCTGAATATACGATGTCTTATCATTTCTGAAGGAAACCGGGAAGCGAATATCAGCATCCAATCCAAAACCATGTCCTTTAAAATATCCTGAATTGGTTGCTTGATCGAAAAAACCATCCGCTACAAGCGTCACACTATCTGCATCGGAATTCTGATAGAGCAGCCCATCTCTTAGTTGAGCCTCAGCGAAATTTGAAATGGAATAATAGTTCAATGAAAGACTTGATCCAGAGCGTTTATCAATCAACCCGAAACCTACTTTTTGAAAGAAGATTGCTGTAAAACGGCTCCCTGAAAAATCAACTTGTTGTCCAAGGTATCTTTCATTCCCATAAAATGCCAATCCGAATAGGTCTTTTGAATAAAGCACTGAAAGATAATTATAATAGCCTGCTTTTAAAGTAAATCCAAAATTCTCTTTACCGAATAAATCTGCCTTACAATTCCTGTATTCGAATTCAGCACTCGCATCCCCTCCGAAACGATTGATCCCGTTATGATTTTCAAATGATCCATCCTTTATCTCATCACTGATGTGCCCACCACGCAACAATTTTCTGGAAAGATCATTGCGAATTGCCGATGCACTATAATCAAACACCCCATTTATTATAAATTCATGATCGACACGATTCGTATCGTATTGGATCGGTAGCAACTGCTGCGTGTATCCCGGAATCATGAATAAAGTGATCCATATGATGCTTAAACCTCTCATTAGTAGATTACTTCAATATTTAGTCTTGCTTTCAGTTTAATTGCAAGGAAAGCCCCTGCCGGAACTGAAACAGGCAAGTTTGAAGATGTCTCTGGATCAGGTGTGTTGAACTCGGCCCTGACAGAGACTTTCTTTATTTTGTCCAGGTCTTTGATAATATTTGACGATAAAAGGAACTCTACTTCCGAAGACATTTTCTTTAACCCGTCAGAAGGATCGATTACACCATAAAGGGCAGACTGAACATTGTCCGTTCCAAAAACAGTGTGAAGTACGTTATTGTTTGTATCCATGAGATACAGAACCGTATTGCAAGAAAATGGAAATGCATTTGTTGCTTGTATTACGAAAGATCCGGAAGCGACATGTGATTTTTCAAGGTCTTGTGAAAGGTCGAGATTAAATGTATCCTGCAGTGTAAGACCATCAACTCCAATTGTCATTGGCATCTGTGCCTTTAATTTTACTTTTAATCTGCTGTTTGGGAAGATCTCATTCCAACCTCCAGACGTATTTCCCCATGGATTCAATTGCAGATTGTAACCAATGGTATGGATATCCCCTATGTTTTCGAGATAGCTCTCTATGTTACTATTTGTAGAATTGAAGACAAGAGATTCCGAAGACGGAGTCAAACTAGACCATGAGCCGGTTGCAGGATCTAGAAATATTGGTGAGCTGATTGCACTTGCATTCAAAGAAATGGTATTTCCTGCATAATTTGTATTCTTTACAGTTGTAATCAAGGCTTTAACATCTACCTTCATACCGTTTGTTATGTCAAACTGAAGCGAGCAATCGGGGAAATCGATGGCACCTGCGGTTATATTACTCAAAAGGTTATCATCTAAAAAAGCTTCTGTTGAAATTGTGTCTGTAATGATTTTATTTCCAAAATATCCCCTAGCATAGTCGATCTTGACATCAATGAACTCTGCATCAACCTTAAACTGATGGGCTGTGGTCACATTAACTGTGGGACCAGCAGGATCGGAATTAATTATCAGGCGAGACTGCAAGAGATTAAACAACGAACCATTCTCGCCTGTTAGATCAATCTCATATCCCGAGATATCAAGTGTTGCCTCAGCAAATCCAGGGTTCGAAATACTCCCACCCGTTACCGAATAATTTTGCTCGAACTCTACCCCATTTTTGACAACACCGGGTAATTGAACAATAAAGAAAACCTTCGTTCCCAATGGGTTGTATACTTTTACCTTGATACGGCCATCACTCACACGAATCCTTTTCAGCTGAATATCTTCGACAACAAGTGTATGCTCTTGAACATCATTCACAATACTAAATCCTGGAGGAACATTCAAACTTCCACTTGAAATACTATAATCATGACTAATAATAGTGTCTGGAATTCCAATAATATCATCTATTCCAAGATCAATTATGGTTCTCGTAAGGTCAATCTCTAAAAAGCTGGAGGAGTTAATAGTCAGGGTGGAATCATTAACTAGGTTATTCAGTGAAAGAGTATCGTGAACCAAAGGTGCCATCCAATCACTATTCCATGAGGTCTTTTCCTTTCGGCAAGAAACGAAAGACACTATAGGGATCAATATTACAATTAATTTTATCCGGAACACCTTCTATAAACGTATATATTAACTATTTGGTTGGATCAAGCTCTTTCGATGATGGTTGCATACCCCTGACCAACACCAATGCACATTGTAACCAATGCATACCTCTTTCCTGTTTTCTGTAATTCAAGTGATGCAGTATGCAGAATGCGGGCCCCTGTCATCCCAAGTGGATGACCCAATGCAATAGCTCCACCATTCGGATTGATCCTCGGATCATTGTCTGCAAGGCCCATTTTACGTGTACAAGCAAGAACCTGAGCAGCAAATGCTTCGTTCAATTCAAGAATATCCATTTGATCCAATGTTAACCCCGTTCTTTCAAGTACCTTTTGCGACGCATGTACAGGCCCGATCCCCATAATTCGTGGCTCTACACCGGCGATTGCAGCTCCTACTATTCGAGCCAAAGGCTTCAATCTGTTTTTCACGATCGCATTTTCAGAAGCAATCAACAATGCTGCAGCCCCATCATTCAAACCAGAGGAATTACCCGCAGTTACACTTCCATCTTTTTTAAAAGCCGGTCGCAAGCCTGACAGACTATCAATTGTGGTCTCAGGTCGCGCAAATTCATCATTTTCAAAAATAATGGAGTCCTTTTTTCGCTGCGGAATTAGAACAGGGGTGATTTCCTCGCCTAACCTTCCATTTGCAATTGCTATTGCCGCTTTTTGCTGGGACCAAAGGGCAAATTGATCCTGTGCTTCTCGCTCAATACCATAAAGATCTACAAGATTTTCAGCAGTATTTCCCATTCCATCAACTCCATATAACTCCTCCATCTTCGGATTAATAAATCTCCACCCAAAGGAAGAATCATACATTTGAGCATCTCTACCGAAAGCAGTTGATGTTTTGGATATCACCCAAGGACCTCTCGTCATGTGTTCTACCCCCCCAGAGATATACACTTCCCCGGCTCCATCTTTGATCGCTCTTGCAGCATTGATTGTTGCCGCCATTCCTGAAGCGCAAAGTCGGTTCACTGTTTCTCCACCATTTGTGACAGGCAAACCTGCCAAAAGGCTAGCCATTCTGGCTACATTTCGATTATCCTCCCCTGCCTGATTGGCACAACCTAGAACTACATCCTCGATCAATCCAGTATCAAGAGAAGAATTTCTATCCAAAAGCGCTTTAATCGCATGGGCAGCTAGATCATCTGCTCTTACAGGAGATAATGCCCCACCAAAACTACCTATAGCAGTGCGAATTCCATCAACAATAAAAACTTCCTTAGACATATTTCCTTTTTGATAGGATAAAGGTAACATTTTTGTAATTGTTGAAAACTAAATTCACATGCCAATTCGAGACTTCGTATATTGGATTCTTAAAATAAAAACACGTGAACAGAAACCATTTACTCCGATTAATTCTGTGCTTGTCATTTGGGCATCAGGCCTGTGCGCAACTGGAGGAATTAACACCCGCAGAACAAGCTTATCGAGATTCGATCAAGGCACTAAATCTTCAGAACGAAGCTATAGCTAAAAGTCAGGAAGCTTACAATCGAGGAATTCAGTTGTTTGGAGACAAGAATTATAACCGAGCAATTGATGAGTTTGCTTTATCGATCAAATTCGATGGGAATTTCACTGCAGCCTACTACAACAAAGGTGTTGCTGAGAACGAAGCAGAACGCTATAATGAAGCATCTAAAACATTAAATTTATTAATTGAGAAGGACCCCTCCTATTCAAAAGCATATTTTCAGCGAGGACGAGCTTTTCAAGGGCAAAATGACTATTTGAAAGCAGAAAAGGATTATGAGAAAGCAATTCAGATCGACCCTAAAAATCCAAAAGCCTATTACAACTTTGGTACGCTGAAATTCTTGCAACAGGATTACCAAGGAGCAATTAAATACTTCACAAAAACGATCGAACTGGACAACAATTTTGCTTTCGCATACAATGACAGAGGAAGCTGTCATCGAATGTTGAAAGATTATTCCAAAGCCATTGCAGATTATGAGGAAGCAGTGCGCAAAAATCCAAAACTTGCATTCGCACTGGATAACATAGGAACAACCAAAAAACTGGCAAAAGATTATGCTGGAGCTATGGCTGCGTTCAACCGGGCAATATCCGTGGATGTAAATTTTTACATGGCATTCAATAACCGAGGAGTAACACAAATGGAGCAAAATAGAATGGATGACGCAAAACGTGACTTTGAAAAAGCATTGGATATCAATCCAAAATATGCTCCGGCCGCCTCTAATCTTAGTGCCATCTATTTTAAACAGAAAGACTACAAAAGGGCATTGGAATTCGCCGAAAAGGCAATTTCACTTGATGCGAAATATGGCAATGCTTACGTCAACAGAGCAAATGCCCGCGAAATGAACCGAGACATTGAAGGTGCATGTGATGACTGGTTCAAAGCGAAAGAACTGGGAGTTGAACTGGGTAAAAAATATTACTCTGGGAATTGCAACGAATAATTTGAAGAGACATGAAAAAAATCATACTATTTAGCTTATCAATTTTCTTTTCGTTCCTTGTTCAGGCGCAGAACATTGAATTTAAAGCTGCAAATTTCAAAGACGATAAAGAAGGTCTCAAAAAAGCGGAAGAGGCCATCAAAAAAGGAGATGAATTTCTTGAGTTGGGCAAAGAAGCCATTTTCCAGGTTCAAGATCCGGGATTTAATTTTCAGAAAGCCCTGAAAGAATATAATGTGGCACAAAAATTCAATCCCAAAAATGGTCAGTTGAATTTTAAGATTGGAGTATGCTACGCGCACTCTACCGATCCGTTCAAAGGGATTGATCACTTTGAGAAGGCGTTCTCACTGGACCCTGCATGTGACCCATTCATGCAGTACTACCTTGGATATGCCTATCAACTGCAGGAAAAATTCGATGAGGCACTAAAAGCCTATCAGGATTTTGAAACCAACTATAAAAAGGCAGACAACTTTGCCAAATTTGTTACCCAGAGAAAAAGCGAATGTAAGGCGGCAAAAGTCGCAAAAACAACACCTGTTCGCGCTTGGGTTGACAACGTCCCTGCTCTAAAC
>JAJTDX010000126.1 GCA_021298235.1 Cryomorphaceae bacterium
CATCTGCGCTTAGCGCTACGGTCACATGTTTGCGCGCCATAAGGCTTACTAGAGTAGTTGGGATCGCACTGCTGTCTCCAAACGGTTCGTCATAATGGAAAGGCAGAGCTTCGATGAGTCCGATGGCTTCTTTGTGTGTACATGCAATCTCGGTGTGATCTGTTCCCAACCGCTCAGCTATTTCTTTGGCAAATGGTGCCTCGTTCAAACCAATATCAGGAACAGAAATGGTGAATGTTTTTAGTTTCTCAGTACGATCTTTTTGCAACAACGCAGCCACCGAAACGCTGTCGTAGCCTCCACTAAGGAACACACCCACGGGAACATCTGCGACCATGCGGTAGTTGAATGCTTCGGACAATATCCTTTCTGTGTTGTCAGTATATTCCTTTTCAGATAAATCCAATTTTGGACGGTTGTAGGCATCGTAAACATTCCAATACTGCGAATCTTCAAATCTTTCGGAATTAAGATCGTAGGTTAGAAAATGTCCGGGGCGCAACTTCCAACAATGTTTGAAGATACAATGGGGCGTTGGAACATTTCCAAATTGCATGTATGCAGCCACGGCCGACGTATCTAATTCTTTCTGAAAATTAGGGTGGGCATGAAAGCTTTTTAATTCAGAAGCATACATGAACAGCCCGTCCTTATGATAGAGAAACAATGGTTTTACTCCTGCGCGATCGCGTGCAGCGAACAAAAGTTGTTCGTTCACGTCAACGATGACAAATGCAAACATTCCACGAAATCGGCTCAAACAGTTTCTTCCCCATTCGGCATATGCATGTAAAATAACTTCTGTATCAGAATTGCCAATAAAGACATGACCGAGTTTTTCCAGATCTGACCTGATCGCTTTGTAGTTATAGATCTCCCCATTAAAAGTGATCCAGTAATTGAGCCAGTTCATTGGTTGTTTTCCGAAATCACTGAGGTCTATGATTGACAGGCGGCGATGTCCTAAACCGATCTTTACCTCACCGATTTGAAATTCTTCAGAAGAGCCTCCATCCGGCCCGCGATGATGCAGCGTTTTAGACATTAGACTTGCTGTTCCATCAGGAGTTTTGGAACGATGATCTATGTAGCCTGCTATTCCGCACATAATACGAAGTTAAGGTTAATTCAAATGACTTCCACGAAGAAACAAGAATGACGATAAATTCAGGTTTCTTACTCGCCAAAAAGTAGTTTTTCAAGCTCCTTTTTCATGCTTTGTAATTCGATCAAAGCTTCTTTATGATTGTAAATCAAAAAGAGATACCGTCGTTTTTGTCCTGTGCGCTTAAAATAATGTGCAAATCGGTGTGCAAACATTCCCGATAATGGGAGTGAACAACCATACATTAAAAGAATCCATGTAGTTGGATGAAATAGCCATTTAAACAATTCTACCCAACCAAAATAGGCGAGTGGATAAAGGATAAGACTCAGTAAAACGTTTAATGCAGCATGGTACTCTATGTATCGGGAGATTCTCGGAACCGAAAGATCTATGAATTTATAGATGAAATAATTATGTACCAAACCGAAAATAAAAAACGGCAAGCCAAGCACAAGAAAGAGCAATGAAAAGCACAACTGCATCAAGTAGAGGCGCGAACGAAATCGTCTGCTTATAAAGTCTGAGTGAATTGTAAGATTTTGCTTCTGCCATTTTATTTTCAACAGAAGCTCCTGAAGTTCCTTCACTAAATATGGCCTCATGAGCTGAAGCTCTTCAATTGAAGTGTTAATTTTTTTCATCAATTGAGAACCTTTGTCAATGGATTGTGCGTCCTCTTTTGACCGAAGTACCTCATAGAGCTCCTTTACCAGAATTTCTTGTTCGTCGTTCTCGACAGTCACCAGAACCCGTTCTAAGTGTTCACGAAAACGGGTTGTCAATTGTTTTGCTGCCAAAGAATTATTCTCTATGTAGGAGCTAAGAAAATCTGTGACTTCCAGGCCTTTTCCGATAGTAACCAACACAGAGCTCCTGAACTTTTCGGGTTGCGAATAGAATAGCCCTACCGGTATTACTTTAAGGTTAAGTTTGCCGTCATTTCGTTTTTCAGCTTCTAGTGCAATACGCGCAGTTCCTGATTTCAATTCCCGAAGTTTGAGCTCAGGGATACTTGTCCCTTCTGGAAAAATCACCAGCGTTTTCCCTTCTTCCAGAATGCGATAACACGCTTCGAAAGATTCTTGGTTAGTCACGCCTTGAGTAGTTCCGTCTGTTCTACGATTGATGGGAATCATATTTAATTTCCCCAACAGCCATTTTTTGACAGGAGAGTTAAAAAAAGTGCTTTTCGCCATATAGTAGATAGGCTCTTTGGATACATGACCGATCAACCATGCATCCATCAGCGTATTGGGATGATTGGAAATTATAATCTTTGGACCCGAATGATCCAGGTTGAATGCATTTCGGACTTTCAAGGATCGGTAATAGATCCGAATACTAATTCCAACAATGAACTTTAGAATGTAATACATAGCGTGTGACCGGAAAGTTATGAATTACATGTGAAAGAAGTTTATTTAAGCACTTCATTTCGTATTTTCGCTTACATGAATAAAACGACGGCATACCTCAACAGCAACGATGGCAGTAGCATCCTTGCGCTGGGTGAAAAAGACCGAATTCGAATATCAGGAAAGGAATCACTGGAAGGACTTGAAGCTTTTCTTGTTCGTAATCAGGGGTCTTACCGATTTGGTTTGCTGAGTTATGACCTTAAAGAGGCGCTTCATGGTCTCAATTCAAACAATCCTGATCTCATTCATGCTCCGCATGTTACTTTCTGGGTACCGGAATGTGTTGTTCGTATGGATCATGAAAATTTCGAGTTTCTTTCCGGTGAAAAAAATGAAATGACCCTTGAACTCATTACTGAAATACTTGAGGAGGAAACCAATACCAATTACCATCAGCATCTCTTTCGTTTTGAACCATCTGTTACAAAGGAAGACTACCTCAAAACAGTCCTTCAATTGAAGGCACACATCCAAAGAGGAGATATATATGAGATCAATTACTGTCAGGAATTTATTGCAAAGGATGTTAAACTGACAAACGTTTGGGATACTTATTTTAAATTGAATCATTTAACAAAAGCGCCTCATTCTGCCTTCGTCCAATTGGATGAATTTGCTTTGTTTTGCGGCAGTCCGGAACGATTCCTAAGAAAAAAAGGAACACGATTAATCTCTGAACCTATTAAAGGGACAGCACGAAGAGCTGAAAATTCAGAAGAGGACCTGAAACTAAAAGAGAAGCTACGAAACGATCCCAAAGAACGATCAGAAAACATTATGATTGTTGATCTTGTAAGGAATGATCTTTCCCGAGTCGCGCAAAAGGGTTCTGTGGAGGTGGAAGAATTGTGCGGTATTTACACGTTTGAAACCGTTCATCAGATGATTTCTACAATTGCTTGCGAGCTTCGACCGGAGTTGTCTCTGACTGAAATCCTTACAGCAACCTTTCCCATGGGATCAATGACAGGAGCCCCAAAACGCAGAGCCATGGAGCTGATCGAAGAATATGAGAATTTTCAACGTGGATTATATTCAGGTTCAGTTGGATACATTGATCCGGCCGGAGATTTTGATTTCAACGTAGTGATTCGAAGCTTACTATACAATTCTGAACGGAAGGTGTTATCCTGTGCGGTGGGTAGCGCTATTACCATTCAGTCAGATCCGGAGCGAGAGTACGAAGAGTGTATGGTAAAAATCAAACGCATCATGGACGGAATCAATGAGTGATTTGCTTTCCCATGTTCAAACGTTTTTAACCAAGTACAATCTTAGACGCTGCTTTGTGGGCTGTTCTGGAGGTGTAGATTCAATGGTCTTGCTGGATATAATTCAGAAATCCGGATTGCCGGTAAAAGCACTTCATGTCAATTATAATTTGCGTAGGGAAGCCTCTGATGCAGACGAAGCATTGATTCGATCCTATTGCACTCAAAAAGAGATCGAACTAGAGGTTTTAAATTTAGATCTTCAACATCTACTTTCAACGGAGGGAGGGAACCTACAACAAAAGGCGAGAGAAATTCGAAGAAACTTTTTTGAACGCCAAATTGTACATCCGGGAGACGGGATTTTTCTTGCCCATCATCTGGATGATCAAGTTGAAACATTCTTTCTTGCACTTTCCAGAGGAGGGGGGCTTCGTTCACTCTGTTGCATGGCTGAAAAACGGGAAAGATATTTTAGACCCTTGTTGTCTAGAGCGAAGAGTGAACTCATATCCTACGCAACGCTTAATTCTATTCCCTGGAATGAGGATCAAAGCAATGCCCAGTTGTATTATTCAAGAAATCGCTGGCGAACTATTTTTCTTCCGGAATTAAAGCAGCATTTTCCTGATTTAGAGAAAAATGTTCTAGTGTTGGTTGAGCAATTTCAAAATAGATTACACACTATCCAAGAGGAGGCTAAAAGGGTTAGTTCTTCATTTCTTCAGAATGATCAACTTGATTTTAATTTTTTTGACTCAACAGATTCGGAGGTATTACGTGAACTTTTGCATGTCAATGAGTTTTCGCATGGGACCTATGATGAATTAAAAAAGATCAGGCACTCTGACAAAGGAATATCGATACAGATCATCCATCCGAGGTATAGGGAGATTTTCAAGGAAGATGATCATTTTTTTCTAGCTGTTGATAAATTGCTCAAACTTCCGAAATTAAACACAAGAAGAGTCGAAGTCTTACCGGAAACGTTCACAAAACAATGTATATATCTTGATCCCGAAAAAGTTGTTGGATCATTGAATCTGCGATTCTGGCAACAGGGGGATCGAATCAAACCAATTGGTATGAAGGGTTCAAAATTAATTTCCGACATTCTTTCGGATGCAAAAATTCCTTCAAACGAGAAATCAGGTCAATTGGTCGTACACGATGATGAAAAGATCCTCTGGTGCGTGGGACATTCTGTAAGTAGAGAAGCACTCGCTACATTGGATTCAAAAAAACTTGAAGTAACTCTTGATAACAATTAACAATGCTCCAATGCTTTAATTGACAACTCCCGGTCTCTCACCCTCACCCTCACTCTATTCCTCATTTTCATTTTCATTTTCATTCTGATTCTGATTCTGATTCACGCTTTGTTTTCTTGTCACTACGTACAACTACGTATACCCCCTACACGTATTCCGCAAATGCACTTACGGAGGATAGCGTAAATTTCATTTGGATACTATTATATATAGGAATCAGGTATCTGTAAGGTCGCACCTTTGTTTCAGAAACGAACACAAAGAATATGAAAACGTCAGCGATCAAAACAGTTTTAACAGTAGCAGTAGTGGCAATGATGAGTGCAGTTGCTTTTGCACAGACAGGAAAAGT
>JAJTDX010000127.1 GCA_021298235.1 Cryomorphaceae bacterium
GGCCCGAATTAATTCTCCTTTGAGATTGATGCCAACTAAAGTTATATTTTCTTCAATACAAAGATCCACATCATGCGTCGAAAAAATGACACATCGTCCTTGTTCCAAAGTCACCTTTTGAAGCAATTTTAGCAGCCTTCGCCGGTTACCGTAATCAAGAAAGGCCGTTGGTTCATCCATGGCAATGAAAGGGGTTTCTTGTGCAAACGCCCGTGCAAAGGCGGCGAGCTGTTTCTCCCCGTCACTGAGCTCAGTCAGCGCTCTAATTCTTAGATCTCTTAGTCCGAACAAATCGATATAATGTGAGGCAATTTCTTTGTCGTTTTTACTGAAAACACCCAAAGAACCGATATAGGGTGTTCGACCGAGGAGTACAAATTCCTCGACGGACATGAATGGAACGGGCGGGAAGGTGGACCCGACAAAGGCGAAAAACCGAGACTTTTCTTCCTGAGAGAGTGTTGAAGTATCAACCTCATTAAAAAACATCTTACCGCTTCGGGCTCGAATCGTGCCGCACAATGTTTTGAGCAACGTGGACTTTCCAGATCCATTTTTCCCAATAAGTGCTGTAAGACCTTGATTAATTTGCAGTTCATGAATGTGAACTAAGGTATGCCTGTAGCCTATATCGAGGGAATTCACGTGTATCATGACCAGCGTTTGAGGATGAGATACAACACAACAGGGGCACCGATCAATGTGGTAAACGCATTGAGTGGAAGTAAAAAATACGGTTCGAATAAATGAATTATAAGGTCAGTGAGTACCATGAACAATGCTCCCAGTAAGGCACATCCGACTAATAACTTTGCGTGCGACGCTGATCTCATCAGAAGTTTCACAAGGTTTGGAACGGCGAGTCCAACGAATGCGATCGGACCACAAAAAGCGGTGACGGTGCCTGCTAGAACAGAGGTCAACAGTATGGCAATGGTTCTGAAACGCACCATGTGTATTCCAAGGAGGGACGCATGTTCCTCACCTAAAAGAAGCGCATTCAAGGGTTTGACCAAAAATACACATGCCACGAGCGAAGGCAATAAAACACCAATCATGACAGGCAGTTGCTCCAATGTGGTATTTGAGAGCGAACCCATTGTCCAAAGGGTAAAAGATCTTAATTCCTGGGCAGCCGCGGTAGCTTCAAGTGCTGTAATCATAGCTCCCGCAACGCTTCCCAACATTAAGCCGGCCAATAAGAGAGAGACTTGTGATCGGATCCAACGCGCGAATGCAAGAATAATACCTCCGAAAAGGAACGATCCGCTAAAAGCAAGGAGGATATTCCCTGGATCACTTTTGAAAAAGTGAAAGCCAGACATAGCACCCAACGCAACGAATAAGCTCGAACCACTACTTATTCCCAGAACATATGGTCCTGCAAGTGGGTTGTTAAACATGGTTTGCATGAGCAATCCGCAGATGGACAGGGCTGCACCGGCAAAACATGCTGTCACTGCTCTTGGTATCCTAAACTCCAGCAGCACAAGTTGATCCAAGTGTTCGGAGTTGTAATTTGTAAGTACAGACCACAAGTCTTTCAAATTTGACGAGGTTCCTGCAAAGAGGTCTGCCCAAAATAAGAGTAGCAGGAGAACGATTAAAATTCCTGTCTGATATTTTGTAAGTGTTTGCAGAAAACTCATTTCAGTTTGCTGTAGAAATGTAATTTCTCGTTCTTTCGGTGAAAGATAAGAATAAGATCCGACAGCACCTTGTCGGGAGCAACGGCTGCATTTTCCCAGTACTTGTTCATTGAAGCTGAATAGCAAAAAACGCTGTCTTTTTTAAACGCACCAAAGTAGATTGATTTGGGATGATTTTTCACGAGCGCTTCTTTGGATTCAATTCCTGGATTGAGCCAGAGCTGGGTTTTTTTGTTCGTCATTTAAACCTTTTCAGGGGTAAGAGATAGGCTGCCTGTTCCCTTCGTTTTTTTGTAGACATAATTACCGCCTGCATCTGCAATGAGTTTTGCTTCATAGCTTTCACCAGATGGACAAAACCAAAATTCCCCAGTTTGATTTCCGCAAAAAACAGTGGGATGTGAACGGTACTGTTTCGCTTCATTTTTGAGCTTATTGTATGCTCTGTTAAGTTGTGAAAAATAGGTTTCCGCCAGTTCCGAACATCCGGTCAGGTATCCGTAAAGTTTAATCCACTCTGCTTTGCCAAGTGGATGTTCTTCTTTCCAATCCAGAATTGGCAGGCAAATAATTCCTGCTTTTTCCAACTCTCGGCTATGTGGGTAATCTTTACCGAAATTACTGTACGTTATTACGTTCACTGAAGTGCGGACGAGTTGTTCGAAAGGAATTTGTTCCCATGTATTAAAGTCCCGAATTTTTCCTTCCTTGAGGTTTTTCTTTACAGCAGGGGAATAAATAGTTTTGCTGTTTCCAACCCCCGAAATTCGGTTTTCTTGTTTTAGTTTCGCCAACATCCCGACATCTGTTCCAGAAAGTGTCAGAAAGCCTTGAACAGGAACCTTAATCCAAATCAAATCGGCGGGCATATTTTGGGGTTTCCTGCCGGAAAGTAGATAGCCCCACGACTTGCCGCCCTGTTCACCGATTCGCGCAACAATCCCGTATGCACAAGAATCGATTGAGAAATTCTTTGCATAACTCAAATGATAGGAAGTACTGTCATTTTTGGTCTGTTTATGTCTGGCCGTGCATGAACACAGAAACAAAGAAATTACACTAAGGACAAGGAAGGCTTTCACCGTGCGTATTTGCTGCAAATTAAACAAAAAAAATCCCGAACTCTCGCCCGGGATTTCAATATACATATTGGTATTATTCACCGACAACTTCAAAGTTGAATACCGGTTTCACTCCTTTATGAAGGTTTACTTCAGCTTGGTACGTTCCAACTTCTTTGATTGGCTCATCTTTAATCTTCAATGATTTGCGGTCAATATCAAATCCTGCCTTTTTCAAAGCCTCAGAAAGCTGTACTGTGTTTACCGAACCAAAGATTTTTCCGTTCTCACCGGCTTTAGTTTCGATAGTTACAGTCAACGCTTCTAGTTTACCTGCAAGCTCTTGCGCTTCAGCCAATAGTTTGGTTTCTTTGTGCGCTTTCTGACGCATCACTTCTTCGTGCGCTTTTTTAGCAGATGCAGTCGCCAATATGGCGTATCCTTGTGGAATAAGGAAATTTCTTCCATATCCGGGCTTCACTTTAACGATCTCGTTTGCATACCCCAGCTTGTCCACGTTTTTCTTAAGAATTACTTCCATGATTCTAATTTTTTAGGTTCAACAATTGGGTTATTTCAGCATGTCTCCCACGTATGGAAGCAATGCAATGTGACGTGCGCGTTTGATCGCCTTGTTAACTTTTTTCTGATACTTTGCAGACGTTCCTGTGAGGCGGCGTGGAAGAATTTTCCCTTGCTCGTTCACGAGTTTCAACAAGAAGTTAGCATCCTTGTAGTCGATAAATTTGATACCGCTCTTTTTAAAACGGCAATATTTTTCTTTTCTGATCTCGATGTTTATCGGAGTCAAATAGCGAATATCGTTCTGTGACATGTTAATCTGGAATTAGTGGGTAAGTATTATGCCTCGGCGGGTGACGTAGATTTCTGACCACGCTTTGCTCTTCTTTTTTCGGAGTACGCCAAATGATCCTTTTCCATTTTAACGGTCAAGAATCGAATGACACGCTCGTCACGTTTGAAAGAAACTTCAAGGTCAGCTACAGCTTTACCATCCGCTTCAAACTCAATCAAGAAATAAAATCCGGTAGATTTTTTTTGAATGGGATATGCCAACTTTTGCAAACCCCAATTCTCCGAGTGCTTTACTTTTCCACCCAATGACGAAATTTCGCCCTCGAATTTCTGCACTGCTTCCTTTGCCTGATCCTCAGACAAAACGGGAGTTAAAATGAAAACAGTTTCGTAGGAATTCATAAATAAACTATTTGTTATTAATACTATTTTACCGCACAGCCACGCTTAGCGGGGTGCAAAGATAGGAAATTATTCTTTTGAAGAACAAAGATAGTGGGAGATTTAATCGTTTAAAGAAAATTGAACTCTTTCATTCGAGTTGGAACAAGGAACAAGGAGCAAAGAACAAAGATAGGCTTGTTCCTTCTAAATTGTTCGGTAGAGATTTTCACTCTTGAAGAAAATCAACATTGAAACTATTATAATAGTGTAGGGAAAATCCTTGTTCCTTGTTCCTTGCTCTTTGCTCAATCGAAAACAGCGTACTTTCTTCCTTATTTCCTTCTTCCAAATCCTATTGTTTTCTTAAATTCGCAGTGCAGAAGACAGGAACAAATCTACTCCACTTCATGTGTGTCACGTTCTCGTCGGAAGAATAGAAATTTACAAGTAAATATATCATTTCATTATGAGCAATTATCAGGAATACCTCAAGGAAATCGAAGAAAGAAAAGCACAGGGATTGCATCCAAAACCAATCGATAGTGCTGAATTAACAAGTGAGATCATCGCGCAGATCAAAGATGCAGGAAACGTACACCGGGCGGAATCACTTCAGTTCTTTATCTACAATACCTTGCCTGGAACGACTCCCGCTGCAGAGGTAAAGGCGAAATTCCTGAAGGAAATTATTCTTGGGCAAGCTGTGGTGAGTGAAATCCAGCCATCGTTTGCTTTGGAGTTGCTTTCTCACATGAAAGGTGGACCTTCGATCGGTGTGTTACTTGATCTGGCTTTGGGGAATGATGCCGCTACCGCGAAAGGTGCGGCAGATGTTTTGAAAACACAGGTTTTCCTTTACGATGCAGACATGGCGCGTTTGAAGGAGGCGTATGAAAAAGGAAATACGGTAGCGAAGGAAATTTTGGAAAGTTATGCCAAAGCGGAGTTCTTTACAAAACTTCCTGAGGTTCCTGAAGAGATTAAAATCGTGACGTTCATCGCCGGTGAAGGAGATATTTCGACGGATCTATTGTCGCCGGGAAATCAGGCGCACTCACGTTCAGACAGAGAGCTGCATGGAAAATGTATGATTACTCCTGAGGCTCAGGAACAGATCACGGCGCTTCGTGCACAGCATCCGGATAAAAGTGTGATGCTGATCGCTGAGAAAGGGACGATGGGAGTAGGGTCATCGCGTATGTCGGGGGTGAACAATGTGGCTCTCTGGACAGGTAAGCAAGCAAGTCCGTATGTTCCGTTTGTAAATATCGCACCGATCGTTGGTGGAACAAATGGCATTTCTCCGATCTTCTTAACAACAGTTGACGTTACCGGAGGAATCGGAATCGACCTCAAGAACTGGGTCAAGAA
>JAJTDX010000032.1 GCA_021298235.1 Cryomorphaceae bacterium
AAGCCGTTTCATCCGAGTGAGAAGCAAATGAAAGAGTCGTTGAAACCTTTTTGAGTGCCTCTCCGAATGCCTTTCCGTTTGGAAGTGTATACACCGGATTAACTCCATAAAACAAAACAGCGTCAGCTCCACGACCTGCAATTACATCCGAAGCAAATTTTGACATTCGCTCATCCTCTGAACGAAATAATCTGACTTGTTCATTAAGATTTATTGTAGTGCCATATGCGCCCAACGCATTATTTAGTTTGTTCGTAAGAATCTGAACACCAGTATTGTTTGACCCAGAAACAACGATTGACTCACCTTTCGAAGCTCTTAAAGCTGCAATTGCAAGGTCTGCAATCTTTGCATTTTCTTTAGAAAGTTCTGAAGATACTCCAGCGTTCACATTGAAAGCCCTTAAAATATATGCCAAAACTTTAGCCTGTTCAGAAGGTTTAATCATCCCACGATAATCCGCATTTGACCCTGTGACAGACATTACAGATTCGAAATGGAAATGCTTAGACATCCAGTCTCCATCTGGATTTCTGCGCTGACCATATTGCGTTGCAAACTGAGTTGGCATCAACCAAGTTGAGAGGAAATCAGCTCCTACACTTACAATCGTCTTTGCTTTAGAAAAATCGTATGTTGGTATAATGTCCGAACCGAAATTTGCTTTGTTCGCTGCACGCATTCCGGCGTATGAAACCGCATCATATTGTATATGCTCAAACTTTCCGTTCTCCGGAGTTGCACCCACAGAAGCAGCAAGTTCATTTATTGCTTCTTGCATTGACGGGCTGATGACCGTATTGGAAATCAAGGCAATCTTTCTGGCAGCTTTCAAACCTGCCTTTATCTCACTGTCTATAGTCGACCAATTGGCATCTTTACCTGATTTAGTTGGATTTTTCAGACGAGCTGAATCATACAAACCAAGCACAGAAGCAATGATTTGAGCATTTGTACCTCCGTTTGTTATACCAAAATCTTTATTGCCCTTGATATAGATCGGACGCCCTTCTCGAGTTTTGACGATAATACTTGCATACGAAACCCCATCGTAATAAGTAGATGCATAATAGGTGGGCATACCAGGAGTTACGTCTTCCGGCTTGTTCACGTATGGGATCGCCTTCGTCACTGGAGCCTCACATGCAGCGACGGTAGCTGCTGCCACGCTAAATCCAAGGAATTTAAGAAAATCACGTCTTGCCGTAGATGTTTCTTTTAAGTTCTCGTCCCCAAGAAATTCTTCAACCGACATCTGAGACGGAAACTCCTGATCTCTTGAATTCAAGAATTCAGGTGTTTCTTTTAATTCTTCAAGACCTTTCCAATATTTTCTTGCCATTGTCATTTGGTATTTCAGACTAGTTCAATTCTTAATTAATAGTGACATTTTGCACATTCCCAACCACCAAGTTCGCTCACAGAAACCTTTCCATCTTCAAGATATTGCTCGTACAACTTCTTATTTTTCATCAAACGACGGTGAATTTCGTTGTAATATCCATCATTTTTTGAGTCAAGCGCACCAGTAGAAATTTCTTTCTCCTTGTGACACTCAATACACCAACCCATGGTTAAAGTTGTCTTGGTCAACGGAACGTTACCTTCAATTTTGTTCAACTCTGAAACAGGTTGCACTTTCACTGCTTCTGTCTGCTTGGTCATATCTCCGTGACACTGCTTACAATCTACACCTCCTACAACCACGTGTTGAGAGTGATTAAAATAAACGTGATCAGGAAGGACATGCACTTTGTTCCAAACAATAGGTTTTGTTTTTCCGGTGTAAGCACCTGCTCCGTTTCCTGCCGTCGGATCCCAACCTGCTGCGTCGTATATTTTAGCAATCTGCTCTTGCTGAGCCGGTGTACGACCATTGATTTGTTTGTGACAGTTCATACAAACGTTCACTGAAGGTATTCCTGCCGATTTAGACTTCGTTACGGAGTTGTGACAATACTTACAATCAATACCATTTGTTCCGGTATGAATAGCATGTGGGAATGCGATCGGCTGAGAAGGCTGATATTCTTCCACGACTCCAATACTGTACAAACCAAGGAAAAGAGAAACAACCACACTGATAACAAGAACTAAAGAAGCCAAACCTACATACAACCTGTATTTCCATGCCCAGGCTTTGAACTCTTCGCCATACGTGAGGTGATCTTGTGCAGTCTCTCCTTCATTTTCAGCTGCAGCAAACTTTAATTGACGACGCACTCCACCAACAGCTAAGATGATCGTTATAAAAATTACGCCTAATATGATCCAAATCCAACCAGTGGAATCTTCTTCTTCAGTAGCAGCCGGATCAACGACAATATTACCTCCTCCATCTGCACCGCCCGCACCAGCAGCAGCCGGATCTGGTTGTGAGTCCACCCAGTCCATGATTGCATCGATGTCCTCCTTTTTCAATTCAGGGAACTGACTCATGGCCGTTGGAGACCAATCCTTAATTTTTACCGCATAAGGGTCACCACTTGCAACAGCATTTTGCCAGTTGTTGACCCACGTGTAAATAGCACCATCTCCGGCGCCTCCATCCATCCATCGCTGGCGGACCTGGAACAATTTTGGACCTGTACCATTCTTGTGAGGTTGGTGACAACTAGCGCACTTCGCCTTGAACAATGCTTCACCTTGAGCGTGTACTGTGGAAATTCCGGAAGTGATAAATATCAACAAAGCTCCGAAACACCAGTTTTTATAATTTCTAAACATCTGACTATTAGATATTTTCATTTATATCGATGCATCATTATCGTCAAAAATCTATGTTTTGACGGTAGCAAATTTAGAAGAATCACAAGATTTCATGACAGTTTTGTGACAATTTTCGGGTTGAGTAAACTAATTTAAATTCATTCTAAATAATGATTTTTTTTCGCGAGTTACAAAGTTGTATTTTCGAACTTTTTGAATTTTTCAATTCATTAAAAGATTCGCATGTAATTGGTATCTTTACCTCGGTAAACGAAAAATCCATGGTCAGAAATCTTTTAATAGTGTGTTCTGTGCTTATTGCCGCGCTCAATTCTTTGGCTCAGGAGGAAGGGACTATTGTTATTCATGCTGACTCCCGAATTGAAACATTGATCAAGAAGCAAGGAAGTGTGGTTTCCCCTGCTACTTCTCCACAAATTTCCGGTTACAGACTTCAACTAATGTTTGATTCTGACAGAAAAAAGATTGATGAAACCAGAGCGCGATTTGAAAATATACATCCTGAAATTCCTACTTATGTTGTGTTCAGTGCTCCAAACTATTTACTTAAAGCAGGAGATTACCGCAGTCAGCTTGAGGCAGAAAAGCTGAAAATGCAAATCTTCTCAGAATTTCCTGCATCCTTTGTTGTTAAGGAATCTGTGAATCTCCCAAAAATAGATTAATCTCGCAGTGAATTATCCAACTTCAGTACATGAGCGCTAGTTTTGGGAAAGAGTATAAATTATGTTCCAAAGAACGAATTTCTGAGCTGTTTGAAGGAAAAAAAAGCATCAAGCACTTCCCCTTTGTACTTCATTACCTGGCGAATAGACACGCTAACCAAAAAACTTCTTTTCAAATTGTGATTTCAGCCCCTAAGCGTTCTTTCAGAAAAGCGACAGAACGAAACCGCATCAAGCGTTTACTTCGAGAGTCCGTGCGCAAGAATAAGGTAATTTTGGAACAGTTTTTACACGGTTACGATGCTCACCTCTCTCTTTTCCTTGTATACACGGGAAAGGAAGAGTTTCCTTTAACTGTTTTGGATAAAAAAATGGGCAAAACATTTCATGAATTAACAAAACAACTTATCTATGAAAATCTTTAGAATCATTCTGCCACTGGTATTCATTTTGAGTTTTGTACCTCAGGTACGCACTCAAAGTAACGGATTCGAAGTAATCAAGAATCTGGAGCTAATGGATCAGATCTATCAGCATTTGGAAATGTATTACGTCGACGATGCTCAGGTCGGAAAGCTATCAAAAGTTGCGATTGATGCGATGCTCACAGAACTCGACCCCTACACAGTCTATTATCACGAATCAAACATCGAAGATTACAAGCTCATGACTACAGGTCAATATGGTGGAATCGGGGCGCTCATTCGAAAGATTGGAGACTATACTTTTATTGCTGAACCCTATGAGGGCAATCCAGCACAAAAAGCAGGTTTGATGGCAGGTGATAAGATTCTTTCCATAGATGGAAAAACGATGAAGGGACTTCCTTCCGATGACGTTTCCACATCACTTAAAGGACCAAAAGGAACAACGATTCAAGTTGAAGTTGAACGAGGTGGTGAAATCAAAAAATTTGGTATCACTCGCGATGAAATCAAATTGCCTGATGTGCCTTATTCGGGAATGATTGATGAAACAGTCGGGTACATAAAATTGAACAGTTTCACCCAGACGGCAGCAGCGGATGTGAAAACCGCATTTAACGATTTAAAAGCCAAAGGAATGAAACAGTTGGTACTGGATCTTCGCGGAAACGGTGGTGGATTACTAATTGAGGCGGTTAAAATCGTAAACATGTTTGTCAAAAAGGATCAGACCGTGGTTACTACCAAAGGAAGAGTTGCAGAGGAAAATCGGACCTATAAAACCATGGAAAATCCACTTGATTTGGAAATTCCACTCTCGGTTCTTATTGATGAAGGTTCTGCATCTGCCAGCGAAATCGTTGCCGGAAGTTTACAGGACTTGGACCGTGCTGTAATTGTTGGTACCACCTCCTACGGAAAAGGACTGGTGCAACGAACCTATGATTTGAAGTATGGATCAAAGGTTAAATTGACAATTGCCAAGTATTACACTCCTTCCGGAAGATGTGTCCAAAGGCTCGAATACTATGACAAAAAGGAGAATGAAAAACCAAAAGAAGTAGCAGATTCCTTGATAAAAATTTTTAAAACCACCAATGGCAGGGATGTGATTGACGGAAGGGGAATTGAGCCGGATATCAAAATCGAGGAGAAAGAACTGAGTAGACTTACTGCAACAATTTTTGCCAATAATTTGATTTTCAACTATGCCACTGAATATCACCGAACGCATCCAACAATCTCGGCAGCCGGCAAGTTTTCACTAAGTGCCGCAGAGTACGAGTCCTTTAAGACCTATGTGCTAAAGGAAGATTTTACCTATTCCACTGCATCAGAGGAAATGCTTAAGAAAATGAAGAAAACCGCCGAAGAGGAAGGTTTCTTTGAAGAGTCGAAAACCGAATATGATGCGTTAATGGCCAAAGTTGTCCCCTCCAAGGAACGTGACCTTGAGAAATTTAAAACAGAAATCCTCCCATTGTTGGAAAATGAAATCATCTCCCGATATTTCTACCAAAAAGGAAGAGCTGTGGATTCATTTAAAGCTGATGACGTGCTGAAAAAAGCGCTGGATATTTTGCACAGTACATCCCAATACAACACTATTTTGAAAAAGTAAGCGTTAGGGGATCACTTTACAATGAAAGAACAAAGCATCCAACGGTTCTCCGAACATCTCTTTTTTTTCTCTGCGATAGCTTTCTCTGTTGGGCTAAGTACCAGTAAAATTATTCTTTCCGTCTCTTCGATGCTGATGGTGCTTTCAATACTTCTGCAGGGAAACTATAAAAGTATTCCAGGGAAGATCAAGTCTGCCGTCGCTTTACATCCATTACTTTTCTTCCTGGGAATCCATATCATCGGACTTATATGGACTGCTGATTTTACTTTTGCCGGCAATGACCTGAAGACCAAGCTTACACTCCTGATTGTCCCTGTCGCTTTTGCCCTTCAACCCCTTTCTTTAAAAAAAATCAATGGCATTCTTCATTTTTTTATTGCTGCGGTATTCCTCACCTCGCTTATTAATATTCTAGCCTGGCACCAGGTCTTTGGCACACGCATCTACACCGATATTCGTGAGCTTTCGTTGTTCGGATCTCACATTCGCTACGGAATACTGGTTGCAATGGCCGCAACTGTGTGCATCTATCAGATTAAACAATCTTCCGGTCTTTGGAAGTTTCTATTTGTAATCGTTGCTGTTTGGTTTGCCTATTACACCTACTTCAGTCAGATCGTTTCCGGACTACTCGCGTTTCTGACGATGCTATTCAGTTTTTGTTTTTGGTATATCTATCAAAAAAACAAAGTTCTTGCTGCCGGCTTGAGCACTGTTCTTGTTCTTTTTATTCTTACTGCCGTGTACGTTCTCCTTAAACCTAGTGATACTAAAACATCGTTTGCACAGCAGGACTTTCCCTCGCTAACTTTGAATGGGAATCCTTATACGCACAACCTCGAACCGGGCACATTTTTCAATGGAAAACCTGTGTTAGCAAACCTTTGTGAAGAAGAACTCCGCGATGAATGGAATAGGGTTTCGAACATAGATTACGATGGGAAAGACCTGAAAGGCCAGGCTTTGCGCTTCACCCTCATGCGTTATCTTACCTTGATGGACCTGCGCAAGGATTCATTGGGAGTTCATAAACTGAGCAAAGAAGATATTACATTCATTGAAAAAGGCATTGCGAGCCGTGAGGAAGCCAATGGAGGATTGCTCGCTCGTTGGCATGGGATCCGGTTTCAACTTCAGAATTCAGGCGATCCGAATGGACATTCCTTGTTACAAAGGATAGAATATTGGAAAACTGCAGCGCACATCATCAAAAAGAACTGGTTATTAGGCGTCGGAACAGGAGATTTACAAAAGAGTTTTGATGAACAATATACCATAGATAAAAGCAGACTCTTGCCCGAGTACCGACTCAGAGCACACAACTCCTATCTAACAGCATGGGTAAGCTTCGGGATTGCCGGGATCCTTCTTTTCCTTTGGATGATCTTACGCTTTATAAATCAATCCATTCAAACAAAGCATTTCTTAGGATTCACATTTATACTTATCGCTTCAGCAACTTTTATTCTTGAGGATACGCTCGAAACACAAATGGGAGCTTCGTTCTTTGCGTTTTTCTTTGGGGTTTTCTTATCTCAAGGAGCTAAGGCTTCTTGAAAATATTCCCCACTTCCTTCCCAATTTTCTGAATGGCTTCGACTCCTTTTGAAAGGGCAGTAGGGTCAAAATCGTCATAATTTCCATAGATATTTTCCAGAGTGTTCTGCCCAGGATAAATCATTATCATATCATTTTCGACATACCCTTTTTCGAGCTTTGAAGGGAATGCATCCAAACTTGATTGGTGTGAAACTGCCCCAGTGCGCGCCCCGACAAAAACAATCAAGTCATCTTCCGAACGGGTAGAGTGCAGAAGGAAAAAATCGTCGACCTCTTCAATTTCGACATGTTTGGTGGTCACCATAACCTTATTCGCCTCTGCTACTTTTAATAAGCGTTCGTGGACAGCCTGTGTTGAATATAATTCAATGTGGATATTTAATTGCTTGGCCAAACGAAGCATGCGCTCTGACCATAAAGGAAAAGACAACTCAAGTTCGGCATGCTTACCGCAGATCAAAAGCACACGGTCATAACTTACCGATGGCCTGTCCAGCTGACAGAAAAAAATGGTTTTGTCGCAAACATCCATCAAGTGGGCACGGTCATCACCCACAATACGCTTCAACAAATTAATTTTCTTACTGTCGTTCAATACCACAACATCGGTGACAAGTTCTTTGGAGACGCGGGCAATTCCGGAAGATAAATTATGATCTATTGTGGCAATTGTGTTGAGTTTTGTCTCATGTCCTGAAAAGTGTTTAACAATTTCTTCCAGCGATTTTCGAGACTTTCTGATCATGCGCTCTGCATCCTCATTGTTCGGGTAGACACTCACCACTGAAATTGGGTTGATAACCTTCGGATCAGAAATCAAAATTGCAAAATCTAATAAGGACTCGTTTCCTTTAAGCTCGTTCATACAAACCAATAAGTGCTTATTTCGCAATCTTGTTTCAGCCGTATCATCTTCCCCCTTCTCTGAAATCTGTATCAACAGTCTTTTACCCGCATTTTCTGTAACAAAGGAAGCGGTTAAACACGTGAAAAGGATCAAAACCACTGTTCCGTTAACCACATTGATGTCCAAGATCCCATGGCCATCATTGTATCCAACCATAATGATTGCAAGTGTAGCAGCAGCATGTGAAGAACTCAATCCAAAGATCACCTGACGTTCTGTACCAGTCATTTTAAAAATGATCTGAGTTATCCACGCGGCCAACCATTTGCTGAAAATTGCAAATGTGGTCAAAACACCTGCAATGATTAATGGCCAACTTCCTGAAAAGAATACTTTATAATCCACCACCATTCCGACAGATATCAAAAAGAACGGGATGAAGAGTGTGTTACCTATAAATTCCACCCTGTTCATAAGAACAGAGTTGTGCGGGATAAGCCTGTTCAATACCAATCCTGCGACGAACGCACCGATGATATGTTCAACGCCAGCTACCTCTGCAAGGAAAGCAGCAAAAAATACAATTGAAAGCACAAAAATATATTGCGCATTTTTCTCACTGTCGAGCTTACTGAAAAACCAGCGTGCGATTCGAGGAATGAGAAAGAACATGATCAACGTGAAAATCGTGAGTGAGGTGATTAAACGAACCCAAAATGCACTGTCAAGAGTCCCTTCCGTTGAACTGGAAATTACCGTTAGAATTATAAGCACTGCGGTATCTGTGAGTATAGTTCCTCCAACCGTTATAGCTACTGCAGCATGTTTTGTTAACCCATATTTACTTATAATCGGATAGGCCACAAGTGTGTGGGTGGCAAACATACTCGCCGTAAGCCAACTTGCTGTTTGAGTCAATCCGAGTCCATAGTAACAAAGCGGAAATCCAAGAAGGATAGGCACAAAAAAAGTAAGCGATCCAAATGTGATACTTTTCTTGTAGTACTTTTTGAACTCGTTCAAATCGAGCTCTAGTCCGGCAATAAACATGATGTACAACAGACCAATTGTCGCAAATAGTTCAATATCAAAGAATCCTTGTGAATCCATTGCTTTGCGGCCAATCAGTCCAAATCCGTGCGGACCGATGATCACCCCTGAGATTATCAATCCGATGATCGCGGGTATTCTGATCTTTCTAAGAAGAATGGGAGACAATAAAATAATGAGCAGAAGTAAAGAGAAGACCAGGACTGGATTCTTCAATGGAAGTTGCATCTCCCTCAAAAAATGCTCAAAAAAGTAATTCATTGCTCCTTACAAAATTACATTTTGAATACGCAATTGACTAGAAATAGATACGATTCCTGAGTTTTATTTTTAAACTCTTTCGAAATTATACTTCAAACCCTAAAGGATTCACCTCAGTTTTCACCCTAATTCCATACTTTTGCACAAAATTTTCCCGTGCGTTTCGAACTGACCAAAGAATTCCTGGACCAACTCAGAACAAAGATTGCTGAGCAGGATCATCTATGGATCAGAGAGCACATCCTGGAGTTACACTATGCCGACATTGCTGAGATTCTTGACTTGCTGAGCAACGAGGAAGCGAAGTACATCTATTTTCAACTGGAAGAAGAAGTTCAGGCGGATGTACTCATGGAGCTTGAAGAGGAAGTGCGGGATCGTTTCCTGGCCTCACTTTCTACCAAAGAGATTGCAGATCAGCTGGAGAATCTGGATTCAGATGATGCCGCGGACATCCTTGGTGAATTTTCTGAAGAACAGATTCAGGAAGTCATCTCGCAAATGGAAGATGACGAGGCTGCCGAAGACATTGTAGACCTTTTGAACTACGACGAAGACACCGCCGGTGGTCTGATGCAAAAGGAGTTTATGCAGGCACGACTGGACTGGCCGGTAAACCGTTGCCTTGTTGAACTGAGACGACAAGCTGAAGACGTAGAGAAAGTGTACACGATCTATGTCGTAGATGATTTGAATAAGCTGGTTGGATTTCTGTCATTGAAACGCTTATTATTCGCCAGTCCAAAAACAAAAATCGTAGATCTTTACCAAGGAAAAAACATCATCTCCGTCAAAACAAGCGACGCCAAAGAAGATGTGGCCAAGATCATGGAAAAATACGACCTTGTCTCCGTGCCTGTGGTAGACCTTCAGAATAAACTTGTTGGACGCATTACATTGGATGATGTCGTGGATGTGATCAAAGAGGAAGCCGACAAAGATTTCCAACTCGCTTCCGGTATCTCCGAACGCATTGACGGAACGTTCAGCATTTGGCGAAACACTCGCGCACGCATTCCATGGTTGATCATTGCCATGCTGGGAGGCACGCTGGGAGCTCAGGTGATCTCCCGCTTCGAAGTGGGAATCACGGAAATTCCTGCGTTGGCATTTTTCATTCCGCTTATTACTGCGATGGGTGGAAACGTAGGTGTGCAATCGTCTGCTATTGTTGTACAATCGATTGCGAAAGGAAACGATCAGTTTGCAGGAATTCTTGCTAAAATGTACAAGGAATTTCTCGTGGCACTGATCAACGGACTCTTGCTCTCCCTCATGATCTTTGGTATTGCATGGTATTTTGAAAACTCAACACTTGGGTTCGTGGTAAGTATTTCCCTATTTACTGTGATCATTTTCGCGGCTACATTTGGCACACTCATCCCATTGGTCCTCAACCGCTACGACATCGATCCCGCCCTGGCTACCGGTCCTTTCGTTACTACCCTGAACGACATCGTGGGGTTGTTTATCTATTTTACGGTGGGAATGCTTCTTTACCATATTTGAGTTCGAACAAGGAGCAAAGATCAAGGAACAAAGACTTGAGGAGACAGGACACTTCCGCTCTTCGCTCTCATTCTCATTCTAGCTCTGATAATAGCGGGTTTTAAAGATGATTTATTACGAAATTACATAAATATTATTCCGAAATTGCATAAATCATATTCCGAAATTGCATAAATGTATTATCTTTGAATTATGATTCATCGATTGGCAACAGACAAAGTGGTAGCAATGGCGAAAAAATTCCCGGTGGTGGTGCTCACTGGTCCGCGGCAATCGGGTAAAACGACATTGGCAAAAATGAGTTTTCCGGACTACCGCTATGTAACGCTCGAAAACCCCCAACAACGAGAATTTGCTGACACCGATCCGGAAGGGTTCTTGCGCGTTTATGATAAATATGTCATTATCGATGAAGTTCAAAATGTGCCAGTACTCTTTTCCTATATCCAACAGATCGTTGATGAGTCAAATCTCACAGGTCACTACATATTGAGCGGATCACAAAACTTCCTGCTCATCGAAAAGATCTCACAAACACTTGCAGGAAGAGTGTATTTAATGGAGTTACTTCCTCTAAGCCATATTGAAATAACACAACTCAAATCTACCACTATTGAGGAGGAGTTATTTTGTGGTTCCTATCCGCGGTTGTATGCTATGGATATTGAACCGGGTGATTTTTATCCGGCTTACATCAAAACCTACGTAGAAAGAGACGTGCGCACGATACTTAACGTGCACGATCTGAAACTATTTCGCAAGTTCATCACCTTATTAGCTCACCAGGCGGGACAATTATTCAACGCATCATTGATCGCTAAAAAACTTGGAATTGACAGTAAAACAGTCCAAAGATGGATGTCTATTTTAGAAACTAGTTACATCGCGTTTAACTTAGAACCCTGGCACAACAAATTACCCAAACGCGTCATCAAAACACCGAAACTGTATTTTTACGATACAGGCCTGCTCTGTAGCTTACTGGGAATCAAAAATGCGGACATCTTGCTAGCGTCTTCCTACAAAGGAGCGATCTTCGAGAACTATGTGATCCTTGAATTGATGAAAAGTAACAAAGCGAAAGGAGCGAAATGGAATTATTACTTCTGGCGCGACAGCAATCAGAACGAAATTGATCTTCTATTAGAGCATGGCAACGTTATTCATTTGATGGAAATGAAGGCGTCGCTTACAGTGAAAAGCGAACATATAAATGCTCTGCATTGTCTGGATGGCTATCTCGCCGATTACAGCATAACACACAGCCTCGTCAACTTTTATGATGAATCACAACAGCGCAGCAGTGAGCGGATTGTTTCTTGGAAAGAGGCGGGGAATTTGGTTTAGGATATAGAATGAAAGACGTCAAGATTTTAAGACCACACTCCACTCTCATTCTCACTCTGATCAATCGCTCTTCGCTCTCATTCTCGCTCTGTAATTGGACCGCTGCGCTGATGGATTATAGAGTATAGACCGCTTACGCTGATAGAACATAGAGCATAGACTTTGTCGAAGAGTCAACTTGTTACACAAAACCTTGCTCGTATTCCGAAATTACATAGCTATTATTCCGAAATTGCATACGCTGTTTTAACGGCGTTTCCCTCCATGGGGAGGGAGCAAGGGTGGGGTAATAATCAAATAACTTTTAAACCATCCTCCTCACCACAACGAGTTCGGCGCATCGCATTAATCAAAAAAACGAACAAAAACAGCTAGAAACCAGCCGCAGCATTGCAAATACTGCGGGCGGCGCGGCAGCTTAACCACAAAAAAAATCGCTACTGAATCTGCCAATAACGTATTTCATCTATTGCTTGAACTGCTCCGCTCTGGGTTGCAGTATTCTTTGAAATACTTACAGTTTTGTTTCCTGGTGAGTCAATTCTAATTTTAATATTGCACCAAGATAAGCCTTGGCCTGGACTTGATCCTCCTACCAAGTAATCAATACTGCTTAATGCCGTTCCATTCACTTTCACAGTCGGGCCTATACCATAGTTCAAAATCCAAATTGTTATATATCCAGGTTTCTCGAAGTAATGAGTAAACGAAAAAGTATAATTTTTAATTGTACCCACACTACCACCGTTTCCACCAATGCCATTGCCAAAAATTCCTTCCACCAAACCTAAAGGAGCACTACCATCAAAAGCCTGCACGTTACCCAGGAATTCACAAGAATTGAAATCTTTTAAAATTACGGTTTCATCAAACAATCCAAACAATGGTATATTCTTTATTCCTTCATTAAGTGATGAAATAACCTGTGTCTTTCTTTTTTCAAAAAGATAAATATTTCCAAAAGCATCAACCAACTCTAACTGATTCATAGTGAGTTTTTTGATATTGTAATCGCCGAAAAAAGATAATTTTTCTTTTGAATTATTTAATGCCCACTCTTGGCTCTTGGATATTTCAAAGAGAGTATCTATGGACTGAGCTAAATTACCCCAAGAAAAGCCAACTATTCCTGATTTATCTTTGTTCAAAGACAATGAATAGTGAAATGGAGGCACATCAGAAGCAATACCAGATGCCGAAAAATATTTTACACATGTCCAAACACAGCCATCCCCTTTTGTTAGGCGTGCCTCTGGTGAATAAGTAGAAAAGAAAGGGTCATTAGAGTATTTCTTGCAGCCAGGTAATGGGACAACTATTAAACCAATCAACATAAATTTTACAATATTTCTCATAATTAAGGAATTAATGTGAATTCATAAATGCGAAGTGCCGACCATGATAGACCTGAGAGTAAAGCCAACGATCGAGTTCCTATTGCAAGCCAGCGGGTTTTAATTTTCTCCTCTTTAATTGATACATTTTCAATATTTTGAGGGATTTCAATTTTGTTATTAATAATTAATTTCTTTAGACTTGGTTGAACTGTCCTTAATTGATTTTTAGGGATATCTCTATCGAATGTAACTTGTACTAATTCATGTATATCGAATCCTATATCACCGAAGTAACCAGGCCCCCCCATAAATACAGCCTTGTACTTTTTCCCATTAAGCTTTGAATAAATTCTTTTTTTTGTAGATGCCAGAAACAGTTGAGCGCCTTGTGGTGTATATGTTTCTGAAACATTCAAAGTCACCTCAGAAATAGTTTTCACACTAAATGATCCATATTTTCTTTCTGTAATATCCTTGCTGATTCCGATTACTTTATCTGCAAGTAAAACATTTCCTGCTCGATCAATTTTTAAAGTGTGTTTTCCAGGTTTCAGGCCCTTGAATGAAGAAGAATTTTCATTAATATATTTTGTATAAACAGATTGGGATATTGAATCTACTTTATCACCATAAAAGGATTCTAATTTTGACTGAATTAGATTTTTTTGTTGTGTTTGATTATTCGGAAGTTTAAGTAATTCATATAATCTAGTAGCGTCTGAAAAATTGTTGTCTGATAAAATTGAATGTATTTCTTTAACAATTTGATCATCAAATTTGACATTCAATTCTTCCATATATGGAAACTCATTAGGAAAATTCAATCTTTTAATTTCGCTCTGCGCATCCTTTAACTTATAATTATCAATTAAGGATTTGATTTTTGAATAATTTTGAGCATCGTTTTTCAGTAAATATTTTCGTTCTAAACTTCTATATTCTTGATTTTTAGGATAGTTTTGAGGAAAATTCAACTTAGTAAATTCTGTTTCGGCAGATAGAAAGTCTTCTCTCAAAATTGAGAGATTGATTTTTTCATATAACTTTTTGTCCAATTCTAATTTTTGTTCATTAATTATCCTTTGAATCTCTGCCTCTTTAGCTCTCGCGGTTGCTAAATCTGACTCTGTGTAATACGAATACATTGCTGTTTGACCTTGTAAAATAAACCCAAATCGTTTCGTTTTTGGGTTAACCATTAATGTCATGTAATGAGTTGACCACCCTCGATCCAAGGATAACTCATACGTAAGACTTCCATAAGAGGATCCTTTATCGTAAACGTAGAAATTGTAGGGACACCCATTAACCTCATTATCGTCTTCACATATTTCAATATAATCCCCTTCGCTCAGTTGACATATTGGAGAGCCACTTAAATGTTCCTTAACATAAAGTTTCACACATTGAGCATTAACTTGGCCCAGGGATAGAATTATTATAGATAATAGTAAACTTTTCATAATTAACTTTTATTGGTTGATTTTACAATTAGGCAGACTATATTCCTGATTGCATCTTGGTTTATGTTGATTTTTTAATTGCTGACATAAATGCTTGTTATTTGTTTTCACGAACTGCACAAACTCCACATCCAGCGGAAAACTTCCCGAATAGGAAACCTCAAACAAATCGGATGCCTTGTAGCTTTTCACTGAATAATTTTTACCTTTAACTGAAAGAATCAAAATTAAGAGAGGAGCACTCTTTTTTTATAACTATTTATTCTTATTTTGCACTATTATTTCTATTTTTGAACTATTAATTCATATACAGATGATTGCAAGTCCGGAAATCAAGATCAAACAAATCAGAGAATTGAAGAATTTCACGCAGGAACATGTGGCCACGCAATTGGGCTTAACGACGCGTGCCTATTCCAAGATCGAATCCGGAGAAACACAACTTACCATCAATCGTCTTAATGAAATCAGCAGCATTTTAGGCGTAGAGCCTATGGAGGTGTTGGGTTTTGACGATAAACAAGTGTTCAACAATTGCAAGCAGGAAGGGAATTTTGGCAACTTCGGAACCTACAATACTGTTTCAGAGAAACTTATCCTACAATACGAAAAAACGATCCAGATCCTGGAGGATGAAGTGGCGTTGTTGAAGAGTTTGGTGAAGTAGATTTTAAGACTTCAAGACAAAAGACCGCTTACGCCCATAGAGCATAGACCGCTGCGCTGATGGATTATAGAGCATAGACCACTTCACTAATAGATTCGAGACAAATCTATGTTCCAAAAAAGCACAGAAGTTCGCACTCTACTCTCACGCTCACTCTGAAATTCTGCCGCTCTCGGCTCTGATTCTCATTCTCATTTTAAATTTAGTCAATATATTGTTTATTTTTAGTTATTTTTAATATATTTGATTAATATATTATCTATTTTGAATCCATTTAGCATTGATAAAACACCGCAGGATGTGCTGGTAGAACTTGCCAGAAAAACCCGGCTTTTACGCAAAGAGAAGAAACTTTCTCAACAGGAATTAGCCACAAAAGCCAACGTTTCGCTGGGAAGTTACAAGCGTTTTGAGCGGACCGGCCAGGTTGCTCTCGATTCGTTTATTCGGATTGCCTTTATTCTGAGCAGGTTGGATGATTTCGATGCACTGTTAAAGGTAGAGGTGCAAAAACCCTCCGAAAAACTCTTTTTGTAATTCCATATGGCCATACAAAAGCTAAAAGTATCGTTGGATTTCGGATCTTCTCCGACTGAAGTAGGAACCTTGTTGTTGCAAGATCAAATCGTGTATTTTCGCTACGCAGCATCCTTTTTGGATACTCCTTTGGAAATTTCCCCCTTCAAATTAAAGAAATCCTCAGAAATCATATCCTGCCCAAAAGATCCTTTTGAAGGTTTGCCTGGTGTGTTTAACGATTCGATTCCGGATGGATGGGGCCGATTGCTCCTAGACCGAAAGTTGCTTGAAAAAGGCATGGATCCTAACCAGTTAAGTCCTTTGGATCGCTTGTTCTATCTCGGGCGACATGCGCAAGGTGCCTTGATCTATGAGCCGTGCGAAGAAGACAATTATAGCGATTGGCCAACTATTGATCTGGATCTGCTCGCTAATGAAACCGCGCTTCTTCAACAAACTGGAGCGGCAAACATGCTGGACGATCTTTATCATTTGGGAGGAAATTCTGTAGGTGCACGACCAAAAATCTTTGTGAACTACCAACCCGCTTCTGATTCATTCAGTACGCAATATGAACTGGATTCAGAACCTTGGATCATTAAATTCCCGGCATTAACTGATTTCAAGGATATTGCCAAGATTGAGTTTGCCTATGCGCGCATGGCAGCAGCTTCTGGGATCATGATGTCGCCCTCCAAGTTATTTTTCAGCGCCAAAGGACATACATTCTTCGGTACTAAACGCTTTGACGTACAAAATGGAAAACACCTGCACCTACACTCCGCTTGTGGTTTACTACACGACAATTTCCGTCTGAGCACCATGGATTACGGCCATGTGATGGATGCCGCCAACCGCTTGGAAAACAATCTTAGCGCATGTGAAAAGGTGTTTCGATTGGCCGTTTTCAATGTCTGCTCCTTAAATATGGATGACCACAGCAAAAACGTTGCTTTTCTAATGGATGCAGCAGGTAAATGGCAATTCTCTCCAGCTTATGATCTCACCTATTCCCCGAAGCAAGGCGGATACCACAGTCTTTCGGTAGCGAACCACTATAAAGAACCTGGACGCAAAGAATTACTCACACTTGCACACCATTTTTCTATCAAAAACGCCGCTGACATCATCGAAGAAGTCAAAGAAGGTGTATCAAACTTTGGCAGTTTTGCCTCCGAATTGGAGATCAATGCCTCCGAAAGAAACCTCATCACAAAAGCGCTGGAATTGAAATTGAAACAGTTGTGAGGAGATGGATTTCGGGACCTCAGGACTTTAAGACTTCTTCGCTCTTCGCTCTCATTCTCGCTCTGTAATTGGACCGCTGCGCTGATGGATTATAGAGCATAGACCGCTTCACTTATAGAGTCGAGACAATTCTTTGTTCCTAAAAAGCACCGAAGTTCGCACTCTACTCTCAGGCTCACTCTGAAATTCTGCCGCTCTTCGCTCTGATTCTCACTCTGATCAACCGCTCTGATATTCATTTTAACTACTCATTTTGAAATTTACCGATTTGGGTTGCAAATCAATGCAGTTTGATTTCATTATCCTTACCATTTTTACATAAATTTATGCTTATTACGATGAAAGAGAAAATAGCTGCAGTGCTCAATGAACACAACATTAAAACAAATGTGTTTTCAAAAGTCGTCAATGGCGGAATTATATCCCTAATCCTTCTATTGGTTGTTTTGACCATATTAGAAGTTGACCCAAAATTTCAGAATTATCGGATTGTATTTGAATCAATTGATTTCATCTGTATTATTATATTTTCCATTGAATATGTTCTTAGGTTGTGGACAGCCGACTTAATATCTGAAAGGTATAATGGATTTAGTGGAAGGCTTCGATACATGTTCAGCTTTTATGCGCTTATTGATCTTGCGGCAATCTTACCTTATTTGCTCTCTATGTCATTTCTAGGAATATCATGGCAGGCTTCCAAAGTATTAAGAGTTATCAGAATATTGCGGTTGGCAAGATATATGAAATCGTTTGATTTTATCGTTAAAGCTACCCGAAACAAAAGAGCTGAGCTTTTTATCTCTTTGCAAATAGTCATTTTGTTGACGTTTGTTCTCTCCGTCTTATTATATCATGTCGAAAATGTTGCTCAACCTAATCATTTTTCAAGTATTTGGGCTGCAATGCTTTGGTCTTTCTCTAAATTCATTGGTGATATAGGAGGATACGGAGATTTTTCACCCGTTACCCCTGTAGGAATGCTTTTGGCAACCGGGGTGGGGATCCTTTCCATTGCCATTTTTGCGGTACCAGCCGGTATTATTGCCTCCGGTTTCGTTGAAGAAATCGAAAATGAAAAGAAAACAAAGGAAATCAATGAACGGGTACGATTACTCGAAGCAAGCTTTACTCCACGAATAAATAGCTTTTTAGGAATTTTGGTTCCTATCAGAAAGCGAACACTACCAATTATCCAAGCTAGACTAAACTTCACAGACAACGAAATCTTCGAAGCTGTGCGAAGTTCATCACAATTACGAATAAAATGGGATAAATCAGATTCTTCAGTAAAAATATTTGACACCATTGTTTTGGAACATTTTATTCCCAATACAGCCTATGGAGTCCGTAGGATCAATGAAGGGTCGAATATTCACATTATTAATCCGATAGGGCGCGGGGAAAGAAGCATCTCGCACTTCACCAATACCTTAGCGGATTATGGGGGATTTAATTTTATCAGTAATGAATGTTTCTCTAGTGGTGAGTTGATTGATGATATAAAATATCAACTTGACATCAATCCTGATTTGGCAAATGACACGATTAATGGACCACTTGGAGCTCAGATCTTTTGCGAAGATTTAAAACAATTTATAAAAAAAAGAGATTGGGTATTTGTGGTCCGTTCTGCCTCTTCACACCATGAAAACAACATTCATATCCATTTTGGCGGGGCAAAAGGTCAACTGAAATGGGAGGAAATTCAAAAACCAACCATTACGGATGAAGCTTCCTTTAAAAAACTGCTTGAAAAGCTAAAACAGCAACTCGGTGAATTGGGTTATAAAGCAGGAACACATGAATACTATTCGAACGATAATCCAAATTTGTTGCATCAATACATTTTTAGACATACAGGTGCTAATGTCATCACATTGTTCATTTCAATTGATGAACTCTCTTCAGAGGACAGGTTTTACTATAATTTAATTAAAGGATTAGCGGATTGTCTGAAAGAGATTTAAGGAAAATCGTCGGCTATACATGAAGTGATTTTCTGAACAAGAAACAAGGAACAAAGAACAAAGACTTTCTCACGACAAAATAAAAAACCGCTCTCCGTTCTCAATCTCACTCTGAAATTGGACCGCTGCGCTGATGGATTATAGAGCATAGACCGCTTCACTGATAGAGTCGAGACAATTCTTTGTTCCTAAAAAGCACCGAAGTTCGCACTCACGCTCATTCTCACTCTGAAAACAGCCCCGCAAATCATTTCTCCTTGCTCTTTGTTCAATTATTAAAATCTGCCGCGAACAAAATAAATCTCCCATTTGTTTGTTCTAGGTATTCACCCTAACTTTACACCCTTACGGTTATGGAGCATTATAAAGCAGGTCCTCTTCTGGAACAAATTGTCGTCCCCTCTGATATGCGGGAGAAATTCTCTGTGGATGACCTTCCTCAGATCTCTGATGAAGTACGTCAGTACATTGTTGATGTCATCTCGGAATTCGGCAACAGTCACTTCGGTGCTAGCCTTGGTGTGGACGAATCGTTTAAAGGGTGGAATTTCAGGGTTTCCAAAACGTTCAGAAAGCGAATACGATACATTTGGGGTAGGACATTCATCCACATCTATCTCTGCCGCATTGGGAATGGCCGTCGCAAGCAAATACAAAGGAGAAAAACAACGTCAGCACATTGCCGTGATCGGTGATGGTGCCATGACGGCCGGTTTGGCTTTCGAAGGATTGAACCACGCAGGATTTGAAAAGGATGCCAACCTGCTCGTGATCCTGAACGACAATTGTATGTCGATCGACCCAAATGTAGGAGCACTTAAGGAATACCTTACCGATATCACGACCTCTCATACCTACAATAAAGTTAAAGACGAGGTCTGGAAATTGCTGGGTAAGATTTCTAAATTCGGACCGGACGCGCAGACAGTTGCATCGAAAATCTCTACGGCCTTGAAAGGATCGTTGCTGAAACAAAGTAACTTCTTCGAATCTCTTAAATTCAGGTATTTCGGTCCTGTAGATGGCCACGATGTGGTTGGTTTGGCTCGTATTCTGGAAGACCTAAAGGATATTCCCGGACCAAAGATTCTTCATTGTGTAACACGAAAAGGCGCTGGATATAAATTCTCAGAGGAAGGCAATCCGACCAAGTGGCATGCGCCCGGTGTCTTCAATAAAGAAACCGGAGAGATCGTTAAGATTATTCCTAAGTCTCCCCAACCTCCAAAATATCAAGATGTCTTTGGTCATTCTATCGTTGAATTGGCTGAAGAAAATGAAAAGATTATGGGTATCACCCCAGCTATGCCTTCGGGATGTTCACTCAATATCATGATGGAAGCCATGCCGGAACGCTCGTTTGACGTAGGCATTGCAGAACAACACGCGGTAACATTCTCAGCGGGCTTGGCAACTCAGGGCTTGGTTCCTTTTTGCAATATTTACTCTTCATTCATGCAGCGTGCCTACGATCAGGTGTTGCATGACGTGGCTCTGCAAAACCTCAACGTCGTGTTCTGTCTCGACCGCGGAGGCTTAGTAGGTGCAGATGGCGCAACCCATCATGGAGCCTACGACATTGCATACATGCGAAGTATTCCGAACATGGTGGTTTCTGCACCTATGAATGAATCGGAGCTCCGTAATTTGATGTATACAGCACAACTCCCTGATCAAGGGCCTTTTACCATTCGTTATCCAAGAGGCAATGGTGTCATGACCGAGTGGAAAACTGCCTTCAAAGAAATTAAAGTTGGAACCGGACGAAAAGTCACTTCTGGGGAGGATATCGCCATCCTGACCATTGGTCACCCGGGTAATTTCGCTCAGGAGGCGATACAAGAACTTCAATCCATTGGCGTTTCCGCAGCACATTACGACATGCGTTTTGTGAAACCGATCGACGAAGTGCTGTTGCACGAAGTATTCAGCAAGTTCAAGAAAGTGATCACTGTAGAAGATGGTTGTCTGATGGGAGGTTTTGGATCAGCTGTGCTCGAATTCATGGCAGATCAAAAGTATCAAGCCGAAATCGTACGTTTGGGTATCCCTGATAAATATATTCATCATGGTACACAGGAAGAGCTTTGGGAGGAGTGTGGATTCCACACCAAAGGCATTGTAGCAGCAGTGAAAACCATGTTATCCATATCAGATAGTGTAAATAATCTTTCCAAAAACGTCGGATAAGACAAGCATTCTGTTACCTTGGTCAGACAATCTATTGAAATATGTCTGATCACAAGTCAACTACCAATTACGGAGCGCTCAGTACACTGACCACAGTTTTCTTTTTCTGGGGTTTCATCGCCGCGGGGAACAGCGTGTTCATTCCATTTTGTAAGCATTACTTTCAACTTGACCAGTTTCAAAGTATGCTGATCGATTTTGCTTTTTACGGAGCGTACTATCTGGGTGCGCTGGCGCTGTTCTGGGTAGGGTCCAATAGAGGAAAAGACCTTGTTGCGAACTGGGGCTACAAAAAAAGTATTGTTTTTGGATTGCTTTTCTCGGCTTTAGGTGCTGTTGCGATGATCATTTCAGTCTCCCTGAACGTATTCGCAGGCATGCTCTTCGGACTCTTCATCGTTGCACTCGGTTTTTCTCTTCAGCAAACCTCAGCAAATCCTTTTATGATTTCTCTGGGTGATGAGGCCACAGGTAGCAGTCGGATCAATCTGGGCGGTGGGATTAATTCATTGGGCACCACAGTAGGACCTCTGATCGTATCGCTCGCACTCTTCGGATCCGCAGCTGCAGTGGATGACAAAGCGATCGCCTCCCTCAGCTTGGACAAAGTAATCCTTCTTTATTCTTGTGTTGGAATGCTATTCCTGGGTGTAGCAGCCTTGTTCGGATTTTCCAAGAAAGTGCCTTCAGGAATTCGGGAGGAAAAAACAGAAAAAGCAAAAAAAGCATTGGTCACTCTGTTGGTTATTACCGGTTTGCTCGTGGCCTGTTTTGCTCCCGTATTTAATAGTTATCGCAGTGACAGGGCCAAAGATCTGGTGCAGTTGCAGCATGACCTGGAACTCGTACATGTCGACGCTAAGGGCAATCCTATCAAAGAACTGAATCAACAACAAAAAACAACCCAAATTTCCATTCAAAAAGAGATCGACGCGATACGAAAACCGTTGGAAAAAGAACGAATGCTATGGTTGTCAGGAGCACTAGTGGTAGTGGTCGGAGGACTTTTACTTGCTTTTGTTAAAGGTAAAAAAGAAAAAGAGGGCTGGGGCGCCATGCAATACCCTCAACTCACACTGGGTATGTTGGCTATTTTTGTTTACGTTGGTGTCGAAGTGGCTATCGGGAGTAATTTAGGTGAATTCCTCAAAAAAGACGGTGTCCCCTCTTCCGGAATAGCTCCTTATATTGCCATGTTCTGGGGCAGTCTGATGATTGGACGCTGGACTGGAGCCATCAGTGCATTTAATCTGGCGGAAAGCACCAAGCAAGTGCTGCGCTTCATTGTTCCTCTCATTGCTTTCGGCGTAGTTCTCGGACTTGCAGCCCTTTCTGGATACGATGTCTCTCCGCTCAAGTGGTACGTTTTATGCGTGTTGGTTCAAATCGTTGCATTTTACCTTACACAAGACAAACCAGCGCTAACCCTGGGCATTTTCGGATTGCTAGGAATTACAGCTATGACATTTGGTGTGTTTGGAAGTGGCACTCTTGCCGTATATGCCTTGTTGAGTGGCGGTCTATTCTGCTCGATTATGTGGCCTGCTATTTTCTCTCTATCACTGGCAGGCTTAGGCAAATACCAATCACAAGGATCCGCATTTCTGGTGATGATGATACTAGGTGGCGCCATAATTCCACCCATTCAAGGTAAATTGTCAGATTTTACAGGTATCCAACCTTCGTTTGTAATCGGAATGATCTGTTTTGCTTATCTCGCTTTTTTTGCCTGGTACGTCAAAAGGCTTTTGACAGATCAGGGAATCTCCTTTGAAGAGGGCAGTTCAAGCGGACATTAAGTTTGCTCCCAGAAATCATTCCTCCATCCTTTCTTGTGCCTGATGAGCTTTACTAATTGTGCAGCCTTCACATCCTTCTTTACGATGGAGGTATTTTTGAATTGCTCTTCTTACAAGAAATAACAGTGAAGAAAGGAGGCAGGCTATCACCAATATATACTGTATCATCTGAAAATCTGGTAAATGATGAATGCGCCAACATACGCAAGTAAACCCATAATGGCAATCTGTACGATAGGCCATTTCCAGCTTCTTGTTTCACGCTTAACGACCGCAAGTGTGGCCATACACTGCATCGCATACACATAAAAAACCATGAGTGAAAGACCAGAAGCCAACGTGTATACCGGAGTTCCATCCGCGCGTTTTTCCTTTTTCAATCGTTCGATCAAAGGGGTATTCGATTCATCACTCTGTGCCGCATAGATCGTAGCCAGAGAACCTACAAATACTTCGCGAGCCGCAAAAGAAGTGATCAATGATATCCCTAGTTTCCAGTCGTAACCAAGAGGGGAAATAATCGGCTCAATCCCCTTCCCCATTAATCCAACAAATGAATTCTCCAATCTCGCCGATGTAACGCGCTGTTCAATGTCTTTAGCTTGCTTCATTTCAGATCGAACCTTCCTTTCTGCCTCATCCATTCTGCCTGTAGGACCATAGGATGCCAAAGCCCACAGAAC
>JAJTDX010000128.1 GCA_021298235.1 Cryomorphaceae bacterium
AGAGTAATACTGTCCAACAGGACACGTAAAAATCATGAACTTGTATGTTTCAGAAGGACGTATCCCTACAAACTCATCTGTGGCAAACATAAACGGTCTGATGTAAAGTGAATATCCGTCTCTAGCCGAAATCCATTGGCTATCCACCTCCACAAGTTTTCTAACCAACTCTACAAACACATCTTCAGGAATAACAGGCATGCACATGCGCTCGCAAGATTCCGCGAATCTGCGGGCATTCATGTCAGGTCGAAACACAGAAACGTCTCCATTTTCACTGCGATACGCTTTTAGTCCTTCAAAAATCGATTGGCCGTAATGTATCGCAGAGGTAGCCGGATGAAAACTAATGTTACCAAAAGGTTCTATATGTGCCTCCTGCCATTGCCCACCCCTATAATCCATGACAAGCATATGATCCGAGAAGACTTTTCCAAACTGAAGACTTTCCCAATTTACTTCTCCAATCTTCGATTGGTTCGTTCTGTTCACTTTAACAGGATATGTGTCTTGCAACATAGGTTGGTTATATGGCAACGAATATAATCAGAATAGTTCAGCCTGCAAACGAAATCATTCAAACCAACATCCTTTTTTCTAAATTTGAGCCGAACAATAACCACCGTCTCATTATTGAAAAAAAGTGTTGAAATACTGGAAAAATACTGGGGATTCACAAGTTTTCGTCCTTCCCAGTCTGAAATAATAGATGATTCTATCAATGGTTCAGATGTTCTCGCTTTGTTGCCCACAGGTGGAGGAAAGTCGATCTGCTTTCAAGTTCCAGGATTGGTACGCGAAGGCATTACAATTGTTGTTTCGCCACTAATTGCACTGATGCAGGATCAGGTAACTAACCTGAATAAAAAAGGAATTAGAGCAAAAAGTATCATCAGCGGCATGTCTTACAGAGAGATCGATCTGATTCTTGACAATGCCAGGTTTGGTGGCCTGGATTTTCTTTACACCTCGCCCGAACGAATACAATCCAAGCTTTTCATAGAGCGTTGTAAGAGAATGTCCGTAGGACTGATTGTCGTAGATGAGGCACATTGCATTTCAGAATGGGGACATGACTTTAGGCCCAGTTTTTTACAAATTAAGGAATTACGTGTTCATCACCCCAATGTTCCCATCATTGCACTAACTGCTACAGCAACCCAAGAGGTTCGTAATGACATTATCAAACAACTTCAACTGAAAAATCCAAAAATCCACGAAGCAAGCTTTGAAAGAAAAAATTTAACATACAATTGCTACAAAACTGACAACAAGATCAATAAGATAACTGAATACTGTAAGAAACATCCTGAATATTCAGGTATTGTGTACTGTCAAACCAGAAAGAGTGTTAAGGAGCTTGCCTACCATTTATCTCAAAATGGATTGAAAACTTCTGCTTATCACGGTGGGATGAACAGTGAAGAACGCAGCATTGTACTTACGGACTGGTTAAATAGCACAACTAAAATCATTGTCGCAACCAACGCCTTCGGAATGGGGATCGATAAACCTGATGTCCGCTATGTGTTACACTATGAATTTCCAATGTCACTTGAAGCATATTTTCAAGAGGCCGGAAGAGCAGGAAGAGATGGCATAGATTCAGAATCAATAAGTTATTGGAATGACAATGATTTAAATGAGCTTCAACGCAATGTCGAGAATCGATTTCCGGATAAAAATGCTGTTCTGCATTGTTACAGAGCCTTGTGTAGCTTCCTAAAAGTGGCAATCGGCTCAGGAAAAGACGAAACCTACCCTCTTGACTTGCGCGCATTTACAAAAGCGTATGACTTAGACCCTTCCGTCACTTACAATTCGCTGAAAATTCTTGAAATGAATCAAGACATAAGCTTTTCAGAAGGATTTTTTTGCCCAACGAAAGTCAAGTTTCTGATTGGAAACAAGGAGCTCTATAATTTTCAGCTTTCTCACGAAAAATTTACCGGTATCACAACTATGCTCTCTCGAAGCTATCCCGGAATTTTCGATCATTTTTACGAAATCAATGAAAATGAATTAATCAAACGACTATCCCTGCAGAAACATAGCTTCAAGGCATTGCTTAGGGAACTTGAAACCTATGGGGTTATCGAGATCTCATGGGCAACTGACTCGCCGACAGTAACTTTTCTACACGAACGACTGCCGGATGTCTATCTATCCCTATCTCCATACATTTACACACACAGAAAAGAAAAAGCATTCCAACGGTTTGAATCTGTTTCAGAGTATCCTAATTTCTCTAATGAAAGAGCTCGTTCTGGAAGAGTTAATTAAAAAAGGACAAACAGGATTTAAAAAATGTTAGGACTTGCCCATGCTCGATCTCAAATCCTGTATTTCTTTTTGTAAATCTTGAATGGATCGACTGAGGTCATTGTCGTCTATCCTCACTTCGGGCAATTCCGGCGAAATATAGTTCACAAACTTCCACATTTCAAGAATTTCACCAACATGAACATTGTATGGTTTGTAATATGGATTCGTAGAGCATAATCGAAAAGATTGCTCGGATTCCAAGAGGTTATGTACCACCTTGAAAACAATTCCATCGTCTTTTGTAACAACAATACATGGAGTTCCTGACTTTACGGACATCCAGTTCTGAATGTATTCAGCTACGACGTAGGAACCTTCTCCTACTGGCGGCATTGAATCTCCCTTTATAGGAAAAGAACGGTATTTTCTGTCTCTGGATAAAAAAGGCAGATTGAACGTAGGAAGAACCTTGAGATAATCCGGATCTGCGTACCCGGATGTATAACCAGCACTTGCTTTATAAGGAATCATTTCTATGAGCTCTTCTTCTTGCTCATTCACAAGCGCTGTTAAGACCCTCAATTTCTTTCCATTCACATCCCTATCCAATCCTTTTTCGAGCAGATTCCATTCACTTTCAGAAAAGTGCGTAAAATCTTTTCTGGTCAACTCATCAATAGAAACTTTAAAATAATCACTGAAAGCGATCAAATTCTCGATATTGGGCTGAGCCACTCCATTTTCATAGCCACTGTACGAAGATCTTGTTAGTCCTAAATCCATCGCAACTTCCTCCTGAGACTTTTTAATTCGTTTTCGAAGTAATTTAAGATTGTTTCCTATCATCATCGCTTAATTTTTCATCAAAAGTAATAAAAAGATTAAATATTAAGCAAAATATATGGATTATTCCCTGAAATGTATCGGACGACCGACATGTTTGGCATATACAGAAGTAAACTTAGCACCCAGAAAAATGATTTGAGAACTGTAATAAACAAATGCGAGTAAAACAAATAGCGTTCCTGCAATTCCACCACTTTTGGCACCGTAAAAAATGTGGAATAAATAGTATTTTATCAGCAATTGCCCACCATAAAGCAACAGCGCAGTAACAACTGCTCCAAGCAGTGCTATTTTCCAGTGTACATACCCATCATGGACATATTTAAGAATGATGTAAAAGAGAACGGCGTTGCTTAATACAGCAAGACTGTGCCTCATAAAATTGGAAAAAAAGAAATCGAGCCATTGAATACTGCTTAAAAACTCCGAGCTGAAGGACAGCAATATTGTCTGAGTAAAATAGATAACAATTATCAGAATCGCCGAAACAACAACGATGACCAATGATATCGCACGAAACAACAGATTCTTGACCAATTTCTTTTTTCTAGAAGAATAATTTACCTCGAGGTCATAAAAATCATTTATACTGTGGCGCAAGCAGACTACGAAAGCAGAGCTAGCTACAGCCAAAACAACAAAACCGATAAATTCAAACAAAAAATTACCCTTTTCAAAATCGAGTTGACTCACAAAATCCATAATTCCCTTGACATCAGAAATCCCAACCTGATTGCGAAGCAGATCCTCAATAATTTTAAGCATTATATCCTGACCGGTTATTTTTCCCAGGTAAGAAACACTCAAATAAAGCAGTGGAACCAGAGCAAAAACTGTATAATAAGCCAATGCAGCTCCGTGAAATAAGCTTTTTTCTTCAAAAAAACTACGAAATGTATCTTTCAGTATCTTCCAAAGGCCGGGCCAAGTGATACGTTCATTTTTTTCGGTGGATGACAAAACTTGAGACATGTTCCAAAGGTTTCATGGAGTATAGCATTATGCTTTCTCCGTTTGAAGTGTAAAAATAATTCTCATTTACTTGTCCGTTAAAAATACTTCGCTCAAATTGAACTTCCACCCTATCAACGGAATGTTCAACCTCCGTTGTATACTCATCAGGACGAAATACGATGCGTTTTCCGGAAAGCTTAATACTATTGACTGGACCGAATAATTGTGCTTCCTCAAGAGTTTTTGGCCTGTAATACAAATCAATAGGTTTCCCCGAACGGTATATTTTGCCATTTTTCATACAATACACCTTGTCTGTCAATGAAAGCATTTCACTACCATCATGGGAAACCAATACAATGGTTGTTCCTCTCACAGCTCGCAATGCAAGTAAATATCTAACAATCTTCGAACGAATTCGGGCGTCCAAATGGACAAAAGGTTCGTCCAACAATAGAAATCTTGGTTCGCAAGCCAGAGCTCGTGCTATCGCTAGACGTTGCTGTTCTCCACCCGACAGAGTATTGGCACGCTGATCCCTGTATTCTTCGAGCCCCACTAAATCAAGTAACTCTGTAATCATCTTCTTACGAAATACTTCCGGAAGATACAGGATTTGCTCACGAATATTCTCTTCCACCGTATGATAAGTATCAAGGTGAAAATCCTGATTAACCAGTTGAATTTCCGGGTGACCAGGAACTAGCTTTATCATTGGACCTTTAACCTCAGCGCCATCCAAAAAAACCTTTCCCGACGTGGGCTGAATCAATCCGGACAGAATTTTCAGAATAGACGTCTTACCGGCCCCACTCCGGCCAACAATCCCAATGATTTCGGAAGAATTGACCGTCAAAGAAATATCCTTTACTATTTCACGTCCATACGACAATCCAATATTTTCAAGTCTTAGCATTAGAAAACAAGTTCTTTAGGGAATTCTTTGGAAGCAATATATATCCCCGGAACCGGATTCGCTAAAGGCTCATAGTCTTTGATATAAATTTTCACGTGGCATTTTTCTCCGGAAAGATCAGTCTCGTAATGATCTAATATAGATTGTGAAACCCCAACAAATACTGGAGGTGAATCCAAAGAGGAAATCTCTATTAGAAACATAGCGGATATGTCGTACCTGAATTCCTTTCCATCCGGAAGAATTCCCGCGAGGGGGTAAACTGCATTCGTATGAATGTCAATACCTTGAACTTGAGAGGTGATTGCCAGCTCATCCTCCCAGTCGTACTTACGATTGTTCGGACTGTCTTTTCCTCCATGCTGTGCATCTGCGTGTTCCTGTGAAAAATATTCATTTAACATAAATACCTGGAAAACACATTCAGAATAAACTTTCTTTTGATTTTCGGCCATTGTGTAAATTTAAGTGGATATCAACAGCCGTTTCATTGACTCCATTCTTATTCTCCACATGCTTTTGTTATTTTTGCACGCATCGAATATGACAGAACACATCCTCAAAATAAGAAAAAATAAGCTCGATTCAGTTCTCAGGAGACACCCATGGGTATTTTCCGGAGCATTGGTTGAAGGACAAAGCTTGCCTGAGGAGGAAGGAACGGTAGTTTCGTTGTGCGCTCCAAATGGCAATTTTCTAGCCCGTGGACACTTTCAACATGCTACCATCAGTGTTCGAATTTTAAGTTTTGAGGACATTGCCATTGATCAAGAATTCTTCACCAATAAAATCACAAAAGCCTTTGAATCAAGAAAACGCCTTGGACTTATAACTGACAGCAACACGATTTTTCGTCTGATCCATGGAGAGGGAGATGAATTACCGGGACTTGTTGCAGACTATTACAACGGAATATTAGTTGTGCAATGTCACAGTATTGGAATGTACAAATCACTCCATTTCATCACAGAGGCCGTGAAACAGGTTTTTGGCGATCACACACCTGTCTATTCCAAGAGTTCAGACACGCTTACCAAACACAGATTCGTTGAAGATCGCTATCTCAACGAACGATGTGAGGTCCCCCATTTTGCAATCGAAAGCGGCATCAACTACGCAATTGACTGGATTAGCGGTCAGAAAACTGGCTTTTTTATCGATCAAAGAGAAAACAGGAGCTTGCTTGGCAACTATTCAAAAGGCAAAAAAGTATTGAATACGTTTTGTTATTCAGGCGGGTTTAGCCTGGCAGCTCTGAAAGGTGGAGCCACACTCGTACATTCCGTTGACAGCTCCAAAAAAGCCATAGAGCTCACAGAACAGAACTTACAATTAAATTCGTTTACCGGAGAACACAAAAGCATTGTTGCTGATGCCATGAATTACATAAAAGAGCTTGGAGAGGAATACGACATTATTGTACTAGATCCCCCAGCTTTCGCCAAGCACAGAGACAAACGTCATCAGGCAATCCAAGGTTACAAGCGTTTAAATGCACATGCCATTCGCCAGATTAAACCAGGTGGACTTATTTTCACTTTTTCTTGCTCTCAGGTGGTCGACAAACAGTTATTTACACATACGATCATTTCCGCCGCAATCGAAACAGGAAGATCGGTTCGAATACTTGAACAACTGCATCAACCGGCAGACCATCCAATAAATGCATTCCATCCTGAAGGCGAATACCTGAAAGGACTCGTCATTCAAGTTGATTAACGTGCTTAAGCTCAATTATAAAACTATTCTCAGCGTTGCCGTACCCCTGATGGTATCCAACTTTATACAATCAATCGTATTGCTCACGGATGCAGCATTCATAAGCAGATACGATACCAACGCTTTCGATGCAGTTGGTAATGCAGGATTGATCTATATAACATTGTATGTAGCCTTGGGCGGAATGGGAGATGGTGCACAAATACTTATTGCGCGAAGAATTGGTCAAAATAAGGAGCAAGCAATCCAAAGAATATTCACAAATTCACTAGTGACACATTTTCTTATTGCAGTTGTTCTGTTTTCTTTCGCTCAATTTATTCTTCCTGGAATGATGGATACATTTGTCAAGCATCCTGATCTTGCGAGCTACCAAACCAAATTCATCAAAATCCGATCCTTTGCTCTATTTTTTGTGATGATCACACTTTCCATACAAGCATTAATGCTCGCACAAGGAAAAACATGG
>JAJTDX010000129.1 GCA_021298235.1 Cryomorphaceae bacterium
ATTTGTCTCACCATCCATGTCGTATTTATAGGATTTCCATTCTGGGCGCCATTCATATACGAATCCTAGGTCAAGGCCAATTCCGAACTTTGCCGCACTCTTCATGAAATCGGACGGCCCAATCGTTTTGTTAGGGTCTCCCAAAATGTCCAGAATTCCAGACGAATGACCATATTCAACATCACCTGACAAAGAGTTGAATGTATTTTCATCATCAACGTTGTACTGGAAATTTTTAGTGTGTAAATACGCCGCTGCCATGCCGGAAAGCCATTTTGGTTTTGCACCAAACTTCATGAAATGTTCTCCGTCGTCCTTGATCACTTGAGAATAATTTATACCGTATTCTAACCAGGTCAAATGGTTGAAATCAAGCAGCTCTTCATTGAATTTCTGATCCCAGAGAGTGGCATAATCCCAATCATTTTCCAGTAGCAAAGCAAGATTAGGATCGATATCATCCACATTTGTTATTGAGCGAAATTTGATCGCTGCACCAACAGCTATTTTAGGGTTTATGTGGAACATAAAGTTTAAGACATCAACCTGGATATTATTGTAGAATCCAATTGTCGTATTGTCATTAGCACTATATCTTCTCGTAATATATTTGTCTGTAAAGTCTACACCATCAGTTGGTGCCCAACTATTGTAAATAGACGTGTCCAAGAAAGATTTTGTCCACCATTTAGGCATGTCTCTTGTGGAATAGTATCCTGCATTTGTCCAACCTGAAAGGTTAAAGCTGGCAAGATTCACATCCACCACGAAACGGCTGTCTACGAAGCTGGCTGGTTGAAGATCTGTTGCCATTACTCCGGCATAGTTACTGCTATAGATTCCCAGATAGTTCTGTGCAGAAGTGCCAAGTGAAATTGCGAAACACAAAAACAGTAACGCTTTTTTCATCATTTTCATTTTAAGTAGAGTTTTAGTTTACACGATGCTGAACGATGAATTTGTCGACGATCGAGGTTATGATCAGTGTATTGTCAGAATTATTTAACATACATTTTCTACTTCCCTCGTATGATCTATCGCTAAATTTGCCACCATCCAACTCGTACAAATATACATTATTCTCCAAACCGTCGATTACACCGACAAAAGTTCTTCCTTCGATGGTTTGAATATGCCAGTTTTCAACGTCAGAAAAATCAATTGGAACTATTCCTAGTAGGCTTCCCGATGGTTTGAATATGCCAGTTTTCAACGTCAGAAAAATCAATTGGAACTATTCCTAATAGGCTTCCGACGGAACTTAGTATAGAAATCTTGCCACTATTGAAATTTGAGAGGTAGATGAGATTTGCCGAGGCCGAACTTTTCTTTATTTTTCCTGAAATAGATTCGTTAAGCTGTGTTTTACCACCCTTTTGATCCATGTAAATCAACTCTCCGTTTTCACTGGAAAATAAGAAGATCTCATTATTCCGCACGATGGATTGCGCATCACCGGGTAAATTGAAGGAACGGTATTCACTTCTTTTTTCCGCATCAAACATTTTGAAAGAGCCATTATTCCGGACACCAAAGAATAGTCGTTTTTGGCTAATCCATGCGTCGACAGGAGCCGAGACACCTGTCATACTATTTGCAACACTGAATTGATGACGCCCTCTTTGATCAAATAAGTGCATCGTACCATTTTCATCTGGAAATACAAGATAGAGTTTATTTCGCCAATTGAAGACTGTAGCTTGCTGAGAAGGGCTTCGGCCACCTAGATTAATAGGTCCGCCGAGAACATAATTGCCTTGTTTGTCAAGTAAATGAATTGAGTTTTTGCAGGTAACAAGGAGGAACTGAAACTGATCGAGATATGTTATTCCGTCTACAGCCTTCGAGCCCAGGTTTTTAATCCATTTCATTTGCCCTCCAGAATAATACATGAGTTCATTCGTACCCGTTAGTACAGAGACATTCCCCTTTCCATCGAAAGAAATAAAATCCTTTATCACAGCATCAATATTGATGGTGAGTGATTCCCCTGTAGAGACCCCTTCCTCTCCGGAATCCTCACTGTTTAAGGATATATGTGTTTCGTGTATTCTGTTTCGGTAAACGGTTCGGCTGAACTTTATTGAGTTATTAACAGTTCTTTCCGTAACTCGGGCCGGCAGCATTCCAAATATGGCCTTCATTTCTGCTTGATCCGTGGATAGCGTATTCCCTAATTTGTTTTGAGCCACGATGTCTTCGCAAACCGATTGATCCTCGCTGATAACGGCGAAATCGTTCATTGAGTAGATATAGAACCCATCCTTTCCAGAAGCAGGGAAATCTGTAGTGAGTTTGATGTCATTGAAGAAGCCATGCTCGGTATTCTCTGTATCCTGTTTCATAAAATCATTCATGACGTAGACTGGTTCCTGACCGGAAACAAAATCAGTCACGATTACCTTTGAGCCTTTGTATTCAAAAGTTACAATCCCTTTGTCTACCCAATTCTTCATTGGCCCATTAGCAAATATTTTATCGCTTGCGTTCAGGAACTGTTTTTCGATAAAATGGTAATTCTTTATGTTCTTAGGAAGTGCTGATGAAAAAAGGGCGTTGTCATCCACTTGATCACCCTTTAATTTTTTAAAGTTCTTTGTTTCAAAGTCGACTCTGTCATCTCCTTTGAAATAGATATCTGTAATCTTTGGCAAGTCTTCGTTCAGATCGATGACGGATGCACTCGATCTCCGGTCAAAATTTCCCCATCCCTCAATAAGTGTTGTTTCAAGTTCAGGGGCTGCAAAATGAAGGTAGTTCTTGTAGTATTTTATGTCAAATCCACTAATCGCATAGCTTCTCAATCCTAACGTTTTTGCATTCAAACCGCTTTTTTTGAGAAGTTCCTCTACCTTTCCTTCCGACCAGTTGAATTTTGATTCGATCAGGAACTGACGGCGGTTCGCACTGATGTATATGGAACGTTCGTCAGTCAAATTTGGCTTCAGAACACTCAGTATTTCATTGTTCTTTGCGATTGTTTTGAAAGGAAGTTTTGTCTCATCAACTTCATATCGGCGGTTGATCACCAAGATCTTCCCGTCTTCCTTACCGAACAAAGACGTGGGAGAGAAGGATTTCTTTTTATCGATTATGTCTGCTGCAACATAGCCTACCCACAATACACTGATAATGCCAAGGGTAATGAAAAAATAGCGTGCGAACATAGAACTTTCAGTTTGATCAAAAATACGATACCCGTAGGTTGCAAAAATTAGGAGGGTTCGATTATAATGAACAATCTGATGTTTAATCAAATAATGCCATCTGCTCAGTCGCCAAAAGGGTGAACGATTGCCGATGAAAAGAAGTAGCTCCGAATTCTTTTATAGCTGCACGATGCTTTTCGGTAGGATATCCCTTGTTGTTATTCCAATCGTACACAGGATGCTTGTGATGAAGTTCCTGCATGAATTCATCCCGATGTGTTTTGGCCAGAATCGATGCTGCCGCTATGTTCAGGTATTTCCCATCTCCTTTTATGATACATTGATGAGGAATCCCCTGGTAAGGTGTGAAACGGTTACCATCTATAAGCAATAGTTCAGGACGTACATGCAGCTGATCTACTGCACGGTGCATTCCCAAAAAACTTGCTCTCAAAATATTGATGTCATCGATCTCTTCGGAAGATATAAAGGATACTCCATAGGCAATCGCCTCTTGTTCAATAATAGGTCTCAGTAAATCCCTTTTTTTTTCGCTGAGCTGCTTTGAGTCATTCAAAAAAGGATGATGAAAATCCACCGGAAGGATTACGGAAGCTGCGACAACAGGACCGGCTAAACAACCTCTGCCAGCCTCGTCGCAACCGGCTTCAATTTTCGATGCATCAAAATAGGGTAAAAGTTTTTTCATTCCTTTTCAAAGTTGGCAAAAAAATTGTAGCTTAGCCAAACGTGATGATACAACTTTTTAACGAAATGTTTCGTCTCGAATTTAAAAACGTACGCTCATGAAAACCCTAGTTTTATCTCTTTTCACTTTCATTTTCGCAACATCCCTATCATTTGCCCAGGAAAATGCTACTGCATTCGCTCAGAAATCCACAGAGCTTTTGTCAAGCAAGGAATCTGGAAAATATTTGTTTGTAATGCCTGCGGATCTAACTGAGGAACAGGTTTCAAAGAGTGCCAAATACTATACACACTACTTTACGGTAGAGTTTAACGAGTCGAGCAAAGAAGCAAATATCTCAATGGTGATTAATGATGATAAAAGTCGTCATGTCATTGTTCGTTTTTTGATTGCTTGCGGAGTGCAAAATGTAACTGTGGATGGGAAAATGTATACAAATGAGGACTTCTTCAACACTTACATGAAATAAACAAAATTATACTTGGAAAAGGCTGCTTGAAGGCAGCCTTTTTTTTGTGAAGTTCATTGCCCTCATAGTCTTACATTTGTGTTATGGTTCAAAAGATCGGAATTGATGAATTTCTGCATTTAAAGGAACTATATCCTGTAATCGATGTGCGAAGCGAAAAGGAGTTCCGTGATGGTCATATACCGGGTGTATTCAATGTACCTATTCTATCTGATGATGAGCGAAAGATCGTCGGAACAATGTATAAACACAATGGTCGACATCCGGCTGTATACAAAGGTCTGGAACTTACGGGTCCACACCTTTCTGATCTATTAAGAAAAGGTGTAAGTATTGCCAAAGAGGGAAAAGTGCTTGTTCATTGCTGGAGAGGTGGTATGCGAAGCGAGTTTTATTCCTTCCTGCTTAAATTCTACGGTCTGGAGCCACTGCTGTTGGAAGGGGGGTACAAAGCTTACAGAACCGGAGTACATGGACTTTTTGAATGTAAACTTAACATTTGTGTAATAGGTGGCCGCACCGGTTCCGGAAAAACGATCCTGCTAAAAGAGCTCGAGGATCTCGGAGAACAAGTCATTGATCTTGAGGGATTAGCCCATCACCGCGGATCTTCATTCGGAGCTTTGGGAATGGTTTATACGCCGACTCAGGAACAATTCGAGAATGAATTATTCACTGTTTTGAGAAACCTTGATCCTGAAAGAAGGATTTGGATCGAAGATGAAAGCAGAACGATCGGCGATAAAGTAATTCCAGAGGGCATCTGGAAACAGATGAAATCAACAAATCGAATAGTTATCAATCGTTCATTCGAAGAAAGGTTGGATCAAATAGAAAAAGATTACGGTATCTTCTCAAAGGAAGATCTGAAGCTCGCGATGCAGCGTATCGGAAAACGTCTGGGACCACAGCATGTAAAAAGAGCACTCGAATTTCTGGATGAAGGGAATCTAAGGGAGGCTTTTTCGATTGCTCTCGGTTACTATGATAAGGCGTATGAATATAATCTGAAAGAGCATAATTCCGGACAGGTAATGGAGTTGAGTGGAGTGGGTATGGAGTACAGAGATCTTGCTGTTAGGCTTATCGGGTATTGATATGAAAAAAGAGAACGTTAAACTTACGGAATATACGAAGGGTGGAGGTTGTGGTTGTAAGATACCTCCGAGTGCTCTTGCTGAGATCTTGGCTGATCACAAAACGGGAGGTGCCAATGGATTGCTTGTTGGAAACTCCTCCGGAGATGACTGTGCAGTATTGGAGATTGGTAGCGACCGGTTATTGATCAGTACCACCGATTTTTTCACACCCATTGTAGATGATCCATATGATTTTGGTAGGATAGCAGCTGCAAATTCTATCAGTGATATCTATTCTATGGGAGGAACACCGGTTCTTGCAATTAGCATTCTTGCCTGGCCTTTGGAAAAACTGGATGCAAGTGTAGCTTCGGAAGTAATGCGCGGTGCACGTGAAGTTTGTTCTGAAGCAGGTATACTGATAGGGGGTGGGCATTCAATCGAAAATCCTGAACCGGTTTTTGGATTGTCAGTGAATGGCTTATTGAACCGTTTTCAATTGAAGCAAAACAATACAGCTAATCCAGGTGATCTTCTTTACCTTACAAAGCCGATCGGTTCAGGAATACTCAGTACGGCGCTGAAAAGAGGCCTCCTTCCTGATGAACAACAGCAAGAGCTGATATCAAGAATGAGTGAATTGAATTCTATTGGAAGACAGTTTGGTGATATTGAGTCGGTAACTGCCATGACAGATCTTACAGGTTTTGGTCTGTTGGGACATATTTCCGAAATGTGTGACTCCGGTCGAGTTTCTGTTGTAATCAGCTACTCCGATGTCCCATTTATGACCGGTGTTCTTGAGCTTGCGGGTAAAATGGTATACCCTGATAACACGATGCGCAACTGGAATACATTTGGAGAGCAGGTTTTGGGAATAAGTGGGGAGTCCCTTCTTACCCTTTGTGATCCCCAAACGAATGGCGGACT